>CAKSZU010000001.1 GCA_934526125.1 uncultured Faecalibacterium sp.
CGCAACATCTCCACGGCCCTCGGCGGCCTCGAGGTCATCGACCGCACCATGCTCATCCTCGAGATCTTCCGCAGCCGCGCCGTGACCAACGAGGGCAAGCTGCAGACCGAGCTGGCCCTGCTGCGCTACCGTCTGCCCCGTCTGCAGGGGCTGGGTGAGAGCCTGAGCCGTCAGGGCGGCGGCGGTGGCGGCGGCGGCGGTGCCCGCCGCGGTGCCGGTGAGACCAAGCTCGAACTGGACCGCCGCCATGTCCACGCCCGGATCGATGCGCTGGCCGAAAAGCTGGCCGAGATGGAAAAGCGCCGGGGCGAGAGCCGCAAGGCCCGGGCCAAGACCGGGATGCCGGTAGTGAGCCTGGTGGGCTACACCAACGTGGGCAAATCCAGCCTGATGAACGCCCTGTGCGGCCCCAGCGTGGCCGAAGCCGATATGCTGTTCGCCACCCTGGACCCCACCAGCCGGAAGCTGGTCCTGCCCAGCGGCATGGCCGTGTTGCTGGTGGATACGGTCGGGTTCGTCTCCCGTCTGCCCCACAATCTGGTGGAAGCCTTCAAGTCCACCCTGGAAGAGGCCGCCTGGTCGGATGTCATCGTGCGGGTGGCCGATGCCGGGGATGATCAGCGGGAGGAGCAGCTGGAAGTCACCGACGAGGTCCTGAACGGGCTGGACTGCGACGACATCCCCCGCCTGACCGTCTACAACAAGTGCGACAAGCCCAACGCCCTGAACTTTGACCCGGACATCCTGCTGACCAGCGCAAAGACCGGCTACGGTCTGGACAAGCTGCTGCAGAAACTGGACGAGACCCTCAGCGACCGGGTCCACACCATCCGGGTCCTGCTGCCCTACGACAAACTGGGCCTTGCCGCCCCCATGCGGGAGCGCGGCAGTGTACAGACCGAGGAATACCGGGAGAACGGCCTGTATCTGGAGGGCATCGTCAAGACCGAGGATCTGCACTGCTTCGAGGGGTATCTTGTCTGACAAAAAGCCGGGAAATCCTTTTAGCAGATTTGTACAAAAACGCCTTTGATTTTTTGGGCAGACTTCTGATAGAATACAGTAGAACGAGTGGCAGTAACTGCGTAAATCCAGTTGCTGCCGCTCGTTCTTTTTTGCGCTTATCTTTACAAGGAGGATATTTCAAGATGCAAAACAACTCGCAGAATAAAATGGCCGTGGAACCGGTCGGCCCGCTGATGTTCCGCATCGGCCTGCCCATCGTGCTCTCCATGATCCTGCAGGCAGCCTACAATGTGGTAGACAGTGCCTATCTGGCACGGATGCCGGTGGGCGGCGAGGACGCCCTGACCGCCCTGAGCCTTGCCTTCCCGGTGCAGCTGTTCATGGTGGCCGTCTCCATCGGCACCGGTGTCGGCACCAATGCCCTGCTGGCCAAACTTCTGGGCCTGGGCGACCGGGAAAACGCCAACCGCACCGCCGGGAACGCCCAGATGCTGGGCATCGTCATTTCCGTGATCTTCATGCTGTTCAGCCTGCTGGGGGTGCGGCCCTACGTCAGCTCTCAGAGCGCCGGCGGCAGCATCAGCTCCGTCGTGCTGGAAAACGCCATCGGCCTGCCTGCCATCATCTCCCAGGCCCTGCTGACCGTCATGACCTATTCCCTCAACCTGATCCTCGGTGCCATGCCGCAGGTGGGCCAGAACGCGGTCACGGTCTACGGCCTGTACTATAAGATCCAGCAGCTCATCATCTTTGCCGCCTTCGGCGTCCGGGATGCCATCACCCCGGTGGTCTCCTTCAACTACGGTGCCCGCAACCCCGACCGGGTGCGTCAGGTCCTCTTCGTGCTGCCCCCGGTCTGGCTGCTGACCCGCACCGTCACCGGCGCTGCCGATGTCTCCCGGGTCTGGTGGCCCCTTGCCCTGGGCGAAGCCGCAACGCTGGTGGTCGCCCTGATCATGTTCCGGAGCGTCTACCGCAAAAAAGTCTGCGATCTGCACTGAGTTCCTGTCCTGAAAACAAAAAGCCCCATCAAACACAAAAACCCGCCTGGCAGCGGGTTTTTGTGTATAGAGGGGTGGGAAAGTATATAAAGTTGGGAATCGCATTTTCAATCCGGGCTCTGCGGAGCTTCCGGCCCTGCCGGTCTGCTGCACAGTTCTGCCCTGCAATATGTATTATACGGATTTTGTCTTTCTTGTCAAACAAAATTTTTGCCATTTGCTTTAATTTAGCACTTTACTTTTCGAGCAAAACTTTATATAATTAACACAGGAATTCAAAATCGCGCCTTTTTCGAGTTTTATGCGATTGCGACAACAATAAAACTTTACTTTCGGAATTTTTTGTGAATTTCAACAGAAATCAAAAGGAGACCTTCCCCATGGACGATTTAGACCGCAAGATCCTCTCCCTTCTCGCCAAAAATGCCCGGATGCCCGTCAAAGAGATCGCCGAGCAGGTGGCTCTGACCAGCCCGGCCGTGTCCAGCCGCATCCACAAACTGGAGACCGACGGCATCATCAGCGGCTACACCGTCGTGCTGAACCGCCCGGCCGACCGGGTCTATGTGGACGCTCTCATCAGCCTGTCCGTCACCCCCAGCCACCGGGACGAGCTGGTAGAGCTGATGCAGAACAGCCGGGAAGTGCTGCAGTGCTACCATGTCACCGGTGCCTACACCTTCCTCATCAAGGTGAGCTGCGGCAGTATGCCCCAGCTGGAGCACCTGATCCTGCAGTTCCAGAAGCTGGGCACCACCAGCACCCAGATCATCCTGTCCACGCCGGTCAACCACGGGGATCTGGAAGCCCTGCAGCTGTAAGGCGCTGTTCACAGAACTGTTACATCTTTCCGGCGCGGGCAGTGCAATTCTGCGCCCCGCCGGGCCGTATTCCTGATACAACACGCAGCCCCGAAGCTGCATAAACGCCCCCGGGGACGGGCATCCTGTTCAAAACAGCCCCGCCCCGGGCCGACGAAAGGAATCACGACCATGAAAAAACGCATTCTTGCCTCGTTGCTGGCACTCTGCACCGCCCTGCTGCTCTTCACCGGCTGCGGGAAGACCGGCAGCTCCGGCAGTTCCGCCCCCAAAGATTATACCAAGATTCTCCACGATGCCCGCCCCGAAGAGGACAACGATTATTATATGATCTTTGCCCCCGGTCAGGACGGACGCTTCACCGCCCAGTACGGTTACAGCGACAGCTACGACGCCGACGCCCTGAACGATGAGATCCGGGACATGCTGCTCCCCCTGCTGGACCTGCCCGAGGGCAGTTACACCGATTTTGCCGCCTCCATCTCCTCCATGATGGTCCAGAGCTACGGCATTGCCATCGTCAAGCCCGCCGAGGGCCGCACACAGGATGTGGTGGACGCCATGGACGCCTATATCCTGGGGCAGCAGCAGAGCATGGAGCATTATCTGGAAGACCAGTATCAGATCGCAGCCGCTGCCCGGGTGGCAACGGTCCCCACCGGCGAGGTGGTCATGGTCTGCTGTGAAAACAGCGACACCGTCCTTGCTGCCATCAAGGCTGCTCTGGCCGCATAAAGTGCATAAAAAATGGACTGCTGTACCGTGCGCAGCAGTCCATTTTTTGTTGTCACATATCCGACCGGGAGTAGGCGTTCTTCATATTGCTGCTCAGCTCGAACAGCACCTTATCCAGCGTATCCGCCGCACGGGCCTTGATCTCGGCGGCAAGGGCCTCGTTGGCCTCCTGACGCAGGGCGGCGCGGCGGGCGGGGTCTGCCTCTGCCAGCTGCTTTGCGTCGTACTGGTTCAGCAGGGCGCGGCAGGCCGACAGGACCCCCAGCTCATACCGTTCCAGATGGAATACGGACTTGCCGTAGGAGGCATCCGCCATGGCGGCGATCATCCGGCTGACCCAGTAGAAGCTGTCGGTGGAGACTTCGCCGGTGGTGCCGGACAGGTAGGCCGGGGTGGTCTCCACGTTGGCGTAGAAGGGCACCATAGTATTCAGAGCATTGGATGCGTAGGCGATCCACTCCACAGCCTGCATCTCGGCCGGGACATCGGGCCGCAGCTGGATCAGGGCTACAAAGTCGTTCCGGTTGATGCCGATGGAGCGGTACACGCCCCGCTCTTCCTTCGCGCCGTAGCTGCCGTAGGGATCGTACGGGGTGCCCTGATAGTGGGAGGACAGGACATACTTCATGTCCTCCGGAGTGATCTTCTTTTCCGGCACCATGCACCAGGGCAGATCATCGGAAGCAGGGGTATAATCTGCTTCCGGGCCGTCCCACACCCAGGTGTGGGGGTTCAGGGTGCGCAGCATATACCAGGCGCGGGGGGTGTTGTAAACGTGGTCCGAGTCCGTATGGCTGCCGAAGGCGGCGCGGGGGTCGAACACGCCGTCCTGGGACAGGTCCAGATGGTACTTTTCAATGAACTCCTTCAGGTCCGCCGAGCACATATAATTTTCCTGTGCGCCCAGGGCGTCCTCCAGATCCAGCTCATCGATCCCAAGCTGGTTGGGCATCACCACATAGCTGTCGTCCGGCACCCGGCGGGCCATCCAGTGGTGGCCGCCGATGGTCTCAAGCCACCAGATCTCGTTCACGTCCTGGAAGGCGATGCCGTTCATCTCATAGGTGCCGTAGGTCTCCAGCAGATGGCCCAGGCGCTCCACGCCCTCCCGGGCTGTGCGGATGTAGGGCAGCACCAGATAAACGATGTCCTCTTCGCCGATGCCGCCGGGCACCTCGGGCTGATTTCCCTTTGCGGGCCGGTACACCACCAGCGGATCGGCCCCCAGCACTCTGGAATTGGATGTAATGGTCTCGGTGGCCGTCATGCCCACATTGGCGGCGTTGACACCGGCGGCCGCCCAGATGCCCTTGCCCTCCACGGCGTTGGGCATGGCCGTCATCCGCATGGGGTTCCCGGGCAGGGGGATCTCCACATGGGACAGCACCGAGCGGTAGACCGCGGGATGCTCCTCCGGCTGGACCACCACGAATTTCTTGGCCGTGAAATGGCCGGAGCCCGAATCATCGTTCCGGGCGATCATGGTAGAGCCGTCATAGGATGCGTTTTTGCCGACAAGGATCGTTGTACATGCCATAATCTATCAACCTCCGAATCAAAGCAGCGTTTCCGCCGCATGCGAAATTTGGTTTGCCGTGACTGATTGTACCCCTTTTCCCCGCAAAAGGCAAGAGGGGTGCCGGGCTCACCGCCGGCCGGAATAGAGCCGCACTTCTTCCAGCTTCTTTTTCCGCAGCAGGAAGAGGGTCGGGATCAGATAGACCAGCACCGAGATCAGCATGGAGGCATCGTAGCCCGAGATGCTCTCGGCCACGCCCTCCGTCCCGTACAGGCCGCCGGCCAGCAGGGAGGTGATATCCATGGCCGCATGGAGGAACACCGTGACCCACAGATTTCCGGTGCGGAAGTAGATGGCCGCAAACAGGGTGCCCAGCGATGCGGCAAACACGCACTGCATCAGAACGCCGAACAGCGCACTGGACAGCAGGTTGGACAGATGGGACAGCCCGAACAGCAGTCCCGAGAGAAGGCAGGCTTTCCAGATGCCGCCCCGGCTGGTGCCGTAGTGGTCCAGAAGAGTCCGGGCAACGATGCCCCGGAACAGAAACTCCTCCGCGATGCCCACCAGCGTCATATTCAGGAAAAAGCAGAAGATCTGGAAAGCGGGCAGCAGCGGGGTATCCTCCGGCATACCGCCCACCAGCCGGGCACACAGGTTCATCCCGATGACGAGCAGAGGGTACATGCCCACCAGCAGACCGTTGAAAAAGCCGCTGCCCCGGTGCCGGAGCAGTCCCATCTGGCCGGTGCGGGCCAGCAGGAACAGGGTCACCAGAAGGCCCACGGTCTCCTGGATCGACCCGATCAGGTAATCGCTCACCCCGTTCAGGTCGGCTCCGCTCACCATCAGGACAGCGATGATGCAGCAGGATGCCAGGATCAGACTGCCCAGGAACAGAACCTCGGCCAGAATGCAGAACCCGATGGGGTGTTTTGCGCGCAGACGTTTCAGCATGGTAAATGCCTCCTGTATCATGATAGTCCTATTCTAGCATACTTTGACGGAAAGCGGAAGCATCCGCCCGGCGGCGCAAAATTTCCGAAAAAAGGTGTTGACAACTCCGGACCAGTATAGTATAATATCCCTTGTCAGCGGCAGACTTCGCAGCTGACGCTCCAGAATGATGGGGATTTGCATAGTGGTAGTGCGGTAGACTCTGACTCTACTTGTGGGAGTTCGATTCTCTCATCCCCAACCAAACCGCAGTCAATTGGCTGCGGTATTTTCGGGGCATAGCGCAGTTGGTAGCGCGCCTCGTTCGGGACGAGGAGGCCGTGGGTTCAAATCCCGCTGCTCCGACCATAAAAACCAGTACACATCTGTGTGCTGGTTTTTTTGTTTTTCCTGCACGGAAGTGCCCCGCCGGATGCAAATTTCATCTTGACACATCCCCCCTTTGGGAATACTCTTATAGTATCAAAACTCCCCTGCCTTGCGGTGGGAAATACAGAGGAAACGAGGGATTCTGAGAGATGAAAAAACGTGTTGGCATCCTGACCTCCGGCGGCGACTGCCCGGGCCTGAACGCAACGATCCGCGGCGTGGCAAAGGCCCTGTATGCCCGGATGGGCGACAATGTGGAGATCGTGGGCATCCTGAACGGCTACCACGGCCTCATCAACGGCGAGTACAAGGAGATGACCGAGGACGACTTCCGGGGCATCCTGACCCTGGGCGGCACCATCCTGGGCACCAAGCGCACCCCCTTCAAGCTGATGCGGGTGGTGGAAGAGGACAAGATCGACAAGGTCGCGGCCATGAAAAAGACCTACAAGGACGCCAAGCTGGACTGCCTGCTCTGCCTGGGCGGCAACGGCACCCACAAGACCGCCAACCTCCTCTCGCAGGAGGGGCTAAACATCATCGGCCTGCCCAAGACCATTGATAACGACATCTACGGCACCGATGTCACCTTTGGCTTCCATACCGCCGTGGACATCGCCACCGACGTCATCGACCGCATCCACACCACCGCCGGCAGCCACAGCCGGGTCATGTGCATCGAGATCATGGGCAACAAGGCCGGCTGGCTGACCCTGTACTCCGGCATCGCAGGCGGTGCCGACATCATCCTGCTGCCCGAGCAGCCCTACGACATCGACCATGTCTGCGACGCCGTGGAGCGCCGGGCAAAGCGCGGCTCCAACTTCTCCATCATCGCCGTGGCCGAGGGTGCCATGAACGTGGAGGAAGCCAAGATGAAGCGGAAGGAATGGACGGCCAAGCGCGCCGAGGCCGGTTACACCACCGCCACCAACCGCATCGCCGCCGCCGTCCAGAAAAAGACCGGCATGGAGACCCGCGTCTGCATCCCCGGCCACATGCAGCGCGGCGGCAGCCCCAGCGCCTATGACCGTGTGCTGGCCACCCAGTTCGGCAGCTACGCCGCCAAGCTGGTGGAGATTGAGCAGTACGGTGTCACCGTGGCCCTGGTCAACAACCACATCACCGCCAACCGCCTGGAGGACATCGCCGGCAAGACCCGCAACGTCCCCGAAGGCTGCGAGCTGCTCACCGTCGCCCGCCGCATGGGCGTCAGCCTGGGGTGAAAACAGCCCAGCCCTCTCAGGCGCTTCGCACCAGCTCCTTGGAAGCAGCATCTGCCGCAAATGTGGAAGAGGTCGTATTCGGACAGGCCTGACCCCGTAGATGCGTTGGCTCTCCCTTTGGGAGAGCTGGCAAAGCCGTCAGGCTTTGACTGAGAGGGCTTCCCGCTGACCAAAAAACGTTCTCTCCTGCAATTTTCCCAGCGTTTCATCCGTTCTCTGTATGAAAACGATCCCATCCCCGAAAGGAGTTCTGCTATGAAACGCATTTACCGCAGATGCACTATGCCGTCATGACCGTTTACGAATCGCTGGAGGGCACCGCCAGCATCCTGAGCGTGTCGGACAGTTTTGCCCGTGCGTCCGCACAGTAAGCTTTTTTCAAATGACAAAACCGGAGCGCCCCCGCCAATGGCAGGAGCGCTCCGGTTTTTGTCTGTTTCGTTTTACAAAGAGTTACTTATTCTTGTACATTTCCTCGTAGTACTTCTGGTAGTTGCCGCTGGTGATGTGGTCCATCCACTCCTCGTGGTCGAGGTACCAGTCGATGGTCAGGACAATGCCCTTCTCGAACGGGGTCTCGGGGTACCAGCCCAGATCGTTCTTGATCTTGGTGGGGTCGATGCCGTAGCGGCGGTCATGGCCCAGACGGTCGGCAACGTGCTTGATCAGGTCCTCGCTGATGCCCTCGTCCTGCAGGCGGTCGTGCAGCTGCTGGATGATGGTCTTGACGATGAAGATGTTGGGGCGCTCGTTGTGGCCGCCCACGTTGTAGACCTCGCCGATCTTGCCGCCGTTGCAGACCATATCGATGGCCTTGCAGTGATCCTCGACGTACAGCCAGTCACGGATCTGCATACCATCGCCGTAGACGGGCAGCTGCTTGTGATGCTTGACGTTGTTGATCATCAGGGGGATCAGCTTCTCAGGGAACTGATAGGGGCCGTAGTTATTAGAGCAGCGGGTGATGTTGACGGGCATCCCGTAGGTATCGTGGAATGCCATGACGAACATATCGGCGCTGGCCTTGGAGGAAGAGTAGGGGCTGTGGGGGCACAGCGGGGTGGTCTCCATGAAGTAGCCCTCGGCACCCAGTGCGCCGTAGACCTCATCGGTGGACACCTGCAGGTACTTCCTGCCCTCTTTCCAGGTCTTGGTCTCGGCGTCATACCAGGCTTCCTTGGCGCGCTGCAGCAGGTTCACAGTGCCCATGACGTTGCTCTGGACAAAGATCTCGGGGTTCTTGATGGAGCGGTCCACGTGGCTCTCGGCGGCAAAGTTGATGACGTAGTCGAAATCATACTTTGCGAACAGGTTCTCCACCAGTTCCTTGTCGCAGATATCGCCCTGCACGAACACATGGCGGGGGTCGCCCTCCACGTCCTTCAGGTTCTCCAGATTGCCGGCGTAGGTCAGCTTATCCAGGTTGACCAGCAGGATCTCCGGGTACTTCTTGAGCATATAGTGGACAAAATTCGAGCCGATAAAGCCGGCGCAGCCGGTGATCAGATATTTTTTCATGATAATTCCTCTTGTTTTCAGTTCTTCATGCCATTGTCGCCGTCCCAGTGTTCAAAGAAGCACTTGAGGGCATCCTGCCAGGGGCGGACTTCATTGCCCACGGTGCAGCGGAGCATCCGGTTGTCCAGCGCGCTCCACTTGGGGCGGTCGGCGCTGTCCGGGTGCTTTGCCTTGTACTCCTCGCTGGTGCAGGGTGCCACGGTGGCGTCCACACCAGACAGGCGGATGATCTCGGAAGCGAAATCATACCAGGAGCAGATGCCCTCGCCGGTGCAGTGGTACAGGCCGTACTCGTGGGTGACGCAGAGCTGCAGGATCTCGTGGGCCAGGTCCACCGCGTTGGTGGGGTTGCCGCACTGGTCGTTGACCACTTCCAGCTTGCCGAACTTTCTGCCCGCGTTCACGATGGTCTTGACGAAGTTCTTGCCGTAGTAGCTGTACAGCCAGGCCGTGCGGACGATGAAGTGGCGGTGGCAGAACTGCTCCACATACTTCTCGCCCATGAGCTTGGTGGAGCCGTAGGCGCTGATGGGCCCGGGCTGGGTGGCCTCGTCCTGGGCGACGCCGCCGTTCTCCCGGCCGGAGAACACATAGTCGGTGGAGACATGGACCAGACGGGCGCCGGTCTTTTCGGCGGCCTGTGCCAGATTGCGGGGGCCGATGGCGTTGGCCTTGAAGGCTGCGTCATGGTTGATCTCGCAGCCGTCCACGTTGGTGAAGGCGGCGCAGTTGATGATGACGTCCGGGCGCTGGCGGCGGATGAAGTCATCCACCATCTTGTAGTTGGAGATATCCAGCTCCGGCAGGTCCACCGGGATCACGGTGGCATTCAGGAGCTTTTCGGGGATGGGGCCGATCTCGCTGCGGCCCTCCCGCAGCTGCTTGATGATCTCGGTGCCAAGCTGGCCTTTGCATCCGGTGACGATGATTTTCATGGGTAACTCCCCTTCCGAATCTCAGTATCTCAGTTTGCCGTCGGCCACGTTCTTCAGGTGCTGGCCGTAGGGGCTCTTGCCGTAGCGCTCTGCGCTCTCCAGCAGGGTGTCGCGGTCGATCCAGCCGTACTTGAAGGCGATCTCCTCCGGGGCGCTGATTTTGATACCCTGGCGCTTCTCGATCATCCGCACGAAGTCGGCGGCATCCACCAGGCTCTCCATGGTGCCGGTATCCAGCCAGGCAAAGCCGCGGCCCAGCAGCTGGACGTCCAGCTCATCCTTCTTCAGGTACATATCGTTCAGGGTGGTGATCTCCAGCTCGCCGCGGGCCGAAGGCTTGACCTGCTTTGCCATCCGGACCACTTCCTTGTTGTAGAAGTACAGGCCGGTGATGGCGTAGTTGGACTTCGGGTGCTGGGGCTTTTCCTCCACGCTCAGCACCTTGCCGTCCTTGTCGAACTCCACGATGCCGAAGCGCTCGGGGTCCGGGACATAGTAGCCGAACACGGTGCAGCGGCCCTTGGTCTCGGCGTTGGCGGCGGCGGTCTTCAGGATCTTGGAGAAACCGTTGCCGTAGAAGATGTTGTCGCCCAGGATCATGGCGCAGCAGTCGTCGCCGATGAATTCCTCGCCCAGGATGAAGGCCTGTGCCAGACCGTCCGGGGAAGGCTGGACCTTATATTGCAGATGGATGCCGTACTGGCTGCCATCGCCCAGCAGCGCCTCAAAGCGCGGCGTATCAGTGGGGGTGGAGATGATCAGGATATCCTGAATTCCCGCCAGCATCAGGGTGGACAGCGGATAATAGATCATGGGCTTATCGTAAACGGGCAGCAGCTGCTTGCTGGTGACCATCGTCAACGGATAGAGCCGGGTGCCGGCACCGCCGGCCAGAATAATGCCTTTCATAATTTGCGCACTCCTTTTATACGTTAAAAAAGTTGTGCAGCTTAATTCAAAGCGGAGCTGCGTCCGCTGTCAACAAAGTTGCCGCAAAACCCTCCCGCCCGGGTTGGGACCAGGGGCGGATAGTTTTACACTTTATTTTACTATCAAATACAAAAAAAAGCAAGAAGAACGGCCTGCTCCGGAAAAATTTCCGGCACAGACCGTTCCAGGTTCGCTTTCGGGTCCCCTTACCAGCGGAAGCCCCACTTGCGGAAATAACGCAGCAGGTTCCCCGTCTGCCAGAGGGCCGGCTTCAGGCTGCGGTGCGCCGCCCGGTGCCATGCGTGGACAGCGGTGTACTGGGGCACCAGATAGACCTTGCCCTGGGTGCGCATCTTCTGGGTCAGGTCGGCGTCCTCCACATACATGAAGTAGTTCTCGTCAAAGCCGCCCACGGCGCGGAACGCGCGGGTGCGCACCCCGGCAAAGCTGCCGGTGCAGAACTCGATCTCCACCGGATGGGACAGATCCTCGTCCAGCATCAGGTAGTGGTCGTTGTATTTCTTCCAGAATTTCAGGGCCGGCAGCTGGCGGTAGACCATGGGCCGCACCGCGCACCGGCGCAGGGGCAGCTGCTGCGGCTTCCCGTCCGGGAAGCAGAGGGACGGCCGGGCCATCACGGCTTCCGGGTGGGCCTCCATCCAGTCGGCCAGATCGCTGAGGGTGTCCTCCGTCAGCTGGATATCCGGGTTCAGGATGAAGTGATAATCGCTGGTCAGCTCCGGCAGCACCATGTTGTGGCCGGTGCCGAAACCGCCGTTCTCCGTGCGGCAGCGAACCTCCACCCGCTGCCCGGGCCGGGGCTGCAGGGTACCGTCCTGTACGGCCTGCTCCAGCTTCCGGCCGCTGCCGTCCGGGCTGGCGTTGTCCACCAGATACAGGGTCACCGGGTAGCGGCGGGTGAACTGCAGCACCGTCTGCGCCGCCCGGATGGCCTCGTCAGAGCCGTTATAGACAACAATGCACGCAGAGAGTTCCAAATTCATGCTCCTTATTTCTCATTCCAGAGGCAGGATCTTCAGGCTGAAGTCCTCCCGCTGGATATCAAAGTTGGGGTTGGTGCAGGGATCGCCTGCGGCCAGCAGGTCGCCCCAGCGGGCCTGGAAGCGCAGCACCTCGCCCTGGAAGCGCTTCTGCTTCTCGGGGTTATCCTCCATGCCGCGGCTCTTGCTCTCGTAGTGGTAGAGACGGGCAAAGGGGGTGAATACGTTGGTGTAACCGGCCTGACGCACCCGGACGCAGAAGTCCACATCGTTGAAGGCCACGGCAAAGCTCTCGTCCAGACCGTGGACCTCATCGTAGACCTCTTTCCGGATCAGCAGGCAGGCGGCGGTATCGCCGTAGACGTCCTGCACATAGTTCAGGCGGCCCATGTAGCCGTCGGACGCCGCCGGGAAATACTTGTGCAGGTGGCCTGCCACGCCGCCGATGCCGAAGCCCACACCGGCATGCTGGATGGTGTCATCCGGGTAGAGCAGTTTGGCGCCCACGCAGCCCACCCGCTTCTGCTGGGCGTACATGACCATCTCTTCCAGCCAGTCCGGGTTGATGACCTCGGTGTCGTTGTTCAGCAGCAGCAGGTATTCGCCGGTGGCGAACTGCTCGCCGAAGTTGTTCAGGGCACTGTAATTGAAGCCCTTGCCCTGCCAGGTGACCACCTTCAGATTGTCCGGGTGTTCCTTCTGCATCCGCTCATAGGCGCGGAAGGTCTCGGGCTGCTTACTGTTGTTCTCGATCAGGATCAGCTCGAAGTCCGGGTAGGTCGTGCGGTCGTAGATGGACTCCACACAGAGTTCCAGATCCCGGATGTGGTCGCAGGTGGGGATCAGGATGCTGACCCGGCCCGGATGCTCCAGGGTGTAATCGGTCTTGTAGTAGCCCGGGGTCCCCGGGATGAGGGTGACGTCATCCACCGCCACACCGCAGCGGGCATAATGGGCCTTGAGGGCCGCGATGCCTGCATCGATGCAGTAGGTCTTGGCCGAGATATCCGCTGCCGTGCTGCCTGGGCTGGAACGCCAGTAATACAGTGCATGGGGGATGTGGACGATCTTTTCAGCCTGCTCGGTCAGGCGGAGGAACAGCTCGTAATCCTGGCTGCCGTTGTACTCCATCCGCTCGCCGCCGCCGCTGCGCTCCATCAGGGCGCGGCTGAAGACGGTCAGGTGGCAGATGTAGTTGTTGGAGCGGAGGTTGTCCAGCATATAGTCCGGCTTGAAGTGGTAGAGTACCACGTTCTCCGGCTTGCCCTCAAAGGTCGCCTCGTCGGTATAGACGAAATCCGCCTTCTGGTCCGCGACGGCCTTTGCCACATACCACAGGGCGCAGGGATGCAGGATGTCATCGTGGTCCAGCAGGGCGATGTACTCGCCGGCGGCCATCTCGATGCCCTTGTTGGTATTGCCGGGGATCAGCTCATTCTTTTCCAGTTTCTGATACCGGATACGGGGGTCTGCCTTGGCGCGGGCCAGGACGTGCGCTCCCACTTCGCCCTCTTTTCCGGCATCCACGCAGCAGAGTTCCCAGTTCTGGTAGGTCTGGTTCACCACCGAGTCCAGCAGCTCTTCCAGAAAATCCAGCGGGGTGTTGTACAGCGGCACAACGATGCTGATCTTCGGGCCGGCGGGCTGCTCCCGGGCCTGCTTTACCAGCAGCTCCACTGGTGCAAAGCGGTCGGCGCGCATGGTGTTGCCCGGGAAGAGGGCCGCATACTCCCGCTTGGCGCGGGCGTGTTCCCGGATGCCGGAAATGCCGTCCCGGCGCAGCTCGCCCAGCAGGACGAACAGCGGGAAGGTGTGCCAGATCTGGCGGCTCTTGCTGACGACATAGCGCATGGGCCAGGTCAGCTTCCAGAACCGGGAGTTGACCACCTCGTTCAGGGTCGTTTCCAGATTGTTCGCATGGCTGCGGCTGAGGGAGAGGTCGCTGCGGAGCCGCTCGATGAGGGCGGCCTCCTCGCTGCAGGTGCGCTCGGCCCGGACCATCCGGTCCCGCAGGATATCCAGCTCTTTCTCATAGCCTGCGATCAGATCGGCCTCCGCGGGCTTTACAGCGCAGAACAGTGCCGACTGCTGTGCCCGGCCCCGGCTCCACCACCGGAAATCCCGGTACCAGCCCCGGGCCGTCAGGGCTTCCGCCCAGCTCTCGGCCGCGGTGCTGTCGGTAAATACCAGCAGCACCTGCCCCGGCAGGGTATCCGGCATCTCGGCCCAGGCAGGGTCTTCCACCACCAGCAGGTCCGGCTGCCGGTCCGCAGCAGCCGTCCAGGGGTTGGCCCGGACCCCGGCCCGGCGCAGGCATTTTTCCAACGCCTGGCTCTCCGCATTCAGCACCGCAGCCGACTCCGGGGCCAGTTCCTCCGCAATGCGCTGTGCCAGCAGGCGGCAGCGCTCCATCTCCTGCTTTGTTTCCTTTGATTTCTCCAACTGCATTCCGATTTCTCCACTTCATGGAACCGCCTGCCCGGCGTTCCGATGCTTTTTACAAACTCTATTAGTATACCAGATTTCACACCGTTTGAGAAGCAGTTTCCTTAATTTTCTGCGTTTTCCGGTACAGAATTCAGGACTTGCCCCACAGACTGCGGAACCAGCCGAACAGTCCGCCGGAGCTTCCGCCGCCCGCTTTGCTGATCGAGGCCCCTGAATAGTAGTGCCGCAGGATCGCCCGGTAATTCATGCCGCGCTCACTGGCATAGCCCACCATGCCGCACTGGCTCATGCCGACCCCGTGGCCGAAGCCGTAATAGGTCATGCAGGGGGTGCCGTTTTCGTCGGTGCCGAAGTCGAAGCAGTAGCGGGAGCTGACGAACTGGCTGATATACCGGTAGCTGCGCCCGTTGGACACGAAGGTGTTGTACTTTACAAACCCGCCCAGATCCTTGTGGGTGGTATCGGCGCTCTGGTAGGGCTCCCCCGTGCGGCTGTCGTTGTACTCCACATAGCGGTAATCCCGGCCGATGACCCGGCGCATCAGATTGTGATACTGCTCCTCATAGGGGCTCTCCACGCTCTGCAGGTAGGGCACGTCGGTGCCCCAGGCATCCAGACTGGAACAGGTGCCGTAGACCCCGGTCTGCGGGTTGTACCCCGCGCTGGCCGACCAGACCGCATCGATGGCGCTGCCATTGTAGGTCAGGATCTCGTTCTTGACCTCCGACACCGCTTTCCGGATCGCGTTGCGGGCCGTCTCCGGGATCTGGTCCACCGGGGTGTAGATCAGCGCATTGGCCGAAGAGCCGTACTGCTTGTGATATTCCAGATAGGTATGGATGGCCACGGCCTGGGCTTTCCAGGCCTGCTGCGCTGCCGAGGCGCTGACGTAGCTGCCGATGGACCCCAGCTCTGTGTAGGTGATGCCCACCAGGCAGTCCTCCAGATCCAGCGTCACATTGCGGCGCAGCCCCTGTCCCTTGATGTTCAGATAGGGCATGGTGATGGTATCCCCGGAGCCGAACAGCCAGCTCAGGCAGTTTTCCTCCGGTTCCGGGATCAGGGTGGTGTCTGCCCCGCCCAGGGTCGCGGCGCCTTCCGGCAGGCTCTCCCCCTCGGCGGCAAAGGCTGCAGGCAGCGCGGCGCACAGCACCGCCGCTGCAAGGATCAGCGCCGCGAACCGGCGCAGCCAGATGGATCTCTGTTTCAAAGCTCGTTCCTCCCGCTCCAACATTGTGTCATGTCCAGTTTAGCACAGCAGAAGGGGCGGGGCAAGGACTGGATTCAATAAAATCCGCTCCCGGAAGATCCGCCGCTGTTTTTTCTTTCACATTTCTATGCTACAATAGAAAAAAAACGCACGGGAGGAAAAGAATCATGGCCGAAATCGATCAGACCAACCGGGAGGAAGAGCTGGCCCGCCGCGAAGCACTGCTGGCGCAGCGGGAGGCACAGCTGGAAAAGGAGCAGGCAGAGTTTGAAGCCGCCAAAGCCCAGGGCGAGACCGGCAAAAAGACTCTGCTGAACAACAACGACCCCAACTTCGTCAACCCCAAAGAGAAACTCTACGACAAATTTCCCCTCACCGTCCACCAGATGGACATCATCATCGGCGTCCTGTTCGCCCTCATCATCCTGTTTCTGGTGCTGGGCATGACCCATACCAGCTTTTTCGGGCTGTTCGGGGGCTGAATTTTTCGGAAGTGATTATATTTCACCTCAAGGATGAGTACAATTCGATGCAAAGTTCTGTTCCGTCCCTTTTCGGGCGGAACAGCGAGAGGGGAAAGATTTTATGAAACACAGCTTCCGACTCCGGCTGGCAGCGGCTGTACTGGCAGCGGCCCTGCTGCTTCTGTCCGGATGCTCCGGCAAAACGCCGGGACGGCTGCGCTTCGGCGCAGCGGCAGAGGGCGGCGTCTACCATGTCTTCGGGCAGCAGTACGCCGCACTGGAAAACGAGACCTCCAACGGCAGGATCGAACTCCGGACCACGGCAGGCTCGGCGGCGAACCTCCGCCTGCTGATGGGCGATTACCTGCAGCTGGCCATTGCGCAGGCCGACCTTGCCCAGGACGCCGCCGCCCACACCGGCATCTTTGCCGAGGAGACGGACGAGGGCAGTTTTTCTGCCATCGCGGCCCTCTACACCGAGGCCTGTCAGGTGGTGGTGCGGGCGGACTCCGGCATCGCGAGCATTGAGGACCTGCAGGGAAAGACCGTCAGCATCGGCGAGGTGGAATCCGGCTCCGAGCAGAACGCCCTGCAGATCCTTGCCGCCTACGGTCTCAGCGATCAGCTGGTCCACTGCCTGAACATGAACTACACCGATGCCGCCGCGCAGCTGGCAGCCGGAAGCATCGATGCCATCTTCGTGACCTCCGGCGCACCGTTCTCCATGCTGACCGGGCTGGCGCAGGAATGCGACGTCCGTCTGCTGCCCATCGAGGGCGCGGCGGCCAACCGGCTGCAGAGCATGTACCCTGCCTACACGGCCTGCACCATCGCCGCCGGGACCTACCCCGGGCAGGATGAAGATCTTGCCACCGTGGGCGTGAAGGCCCTGCTTCTGGTCAGCGACAGTGTGCCCGAAAAGCAGGTGCAGCAGCTGACCGAACTGCTGTTTACCAGCCGTGAGGGGCTGGAAGAACAGCTTGGCATCCCTCTGGATGCGGAAGCCGACGCAATAGAGGGCGTCGGCCTGCCCTTCCATGCCGGGGCAAAGGTCTGGTATCAGGCCCAGGGGCTCAAGGTGGATTGAGCCGATTTTTCAGGAAACGAGGAAAGTATTACGTGATCAAGATCGAATTGGATATGTACCAGACGCTGGCCGTTGCCGTGCTGGTGCTGATGCTGGGCAAGTTCCTGCGCAGCCGGGTGCAGGTGCTGGAGCGTTTCTGCATCCCGGCCCCCGTCATCGGCGGCATACTGTTCGCCATTTTTACCTGTGTCTGCTATGTCACCGGTCTGGCCGAATTTTCCTTTGACGATGTGCTCAAAGAGGTCTGCATGGTGTTCTTCTTCACCTCAGTAGGCTTCCAGGCCAACCTGAAGGTCCTGAAGAGCGGCGGCAAGGCCATGATCGGGTTCCTGGGGCTGGTACTCGTCCTGATCGTCAGCCAGAACTTCCTGGCCGTGGGGCTGGCAAAGCTGCTGGGGGTAGACCCTCTGGTGGGCCTGTGTACCGGCTCCATCCCCATGGTGGGCGGCCACGGCACCGCCGGTGCCTTCGGCCCGGTTCTGGAGGATTTCGGGATCTCCGGTGCCACCACCCTCTGCACGGCAGCCGCTACCTACGGACTGATCGCCGGCAGCATGATGGGCGGCCCCGTGGGGCGGATGCTCATTGAGCGCCATGACCTGCTCAAGACCGTTGTCCCAGAGGATGACAGCCTGCTGGTGGAAGAAGAGATCAAGCACGAGCGCCACACCAGCATGTATCCCTCCGCCGTGTTCCAGCTTATCCTTGCCATCGGCATCGGCACCATCGTCTCCAGGCTGCTGAACCTGACGGGCATGACCTTCCCCATCTACATCGGTGCCATGATCGCCGCAGCCGTCATCCGCAACATCGGCGAGTACGGCGGCGGGTACTCCGTCCACATGGGCGAGATCAACGACATCGGCGGCATCAGCCTGTCGCTCTTCCTCGGCATGGCCATGATCACCCTGAAGCTGTGGCAGCTGGCCGACCTGGCCGGGCCGCTGGTGATCCTGCTGGCCGGGCAGACCCTGCTGATGCTGGTGTACGTCCTGCTGGTGGTGTTCAACGTCATGGGACGGGATTACGATGCCGCCGTCATCTGCTCGGGCATCTGCGGTTTCGGTATGGGCGCTACCCCCAACGCGATGGCCAACATGCAGGTCATCTGCGAAAAATACGCCCCCTCTGTCAAGGCTTACCTGCTCATCCCTCTGGTGGGCAGTCTGTTTGCGGATTTTCTCAACAGTCTCGTCATCACATTGTTCATCAATCTGATCTAACGGAGGAGCTTATGTTCCATCAAAAACTGAAGATGTGGTTCCATCAGAAGCTGTGGCGCAAGCCCGATCCCTCTCACCCGGAGGAGGAGACGGTGGCCGTGCCGGAAGTGCACACCGGCAAGGTCCGCCGCACCGAGGACCCCCGCCCGCACCACGAGTCCATCCACTACGACAACGTGGCCATCCCGGAGGTCCATATCCCCCACCACACCAAGAAGTGACGGAAAGCGGAAAAGGGCGGCTGTACGCCCTCTGCGCCTGCTGATTCAGCAGGACAGCGGAGGGATGCAGCCGCCCTTTTTCTGTGTTTTTCCGGATCACTCGATCACGATGGTGCGGGTGATCTTGTCGCTGGAGTAGTTGCCCGCAGCGGACGCTGTCTGGGTGTACTCGCCGGGCTCGGTGGGGAACTCGGTCCTGCTCCCGCTCAGGAAGCTGAACAGACTCTTGTTCTTCTTATAGGTGTACTTCACCTTGGCGTTTTCCAGCACCTGCCCGTCAACTTCCACCACGGCAGCTGGGTTGAAGGCTTTTGCCTCTTCCACCGTCATGCGCTCGGGCAGATCCTGTGCCCAGTAGGTACGGACACCGGCGCTCTTGGGCTTGATGCGGAACATGGCCACACCGGCCGTGTTCATATCGCCGGATTCCAGCGCCACGGCACCGCCGACATAATTGCCGGAATCCACCGGCTGTTCATCCAGATAGATCTTGCTCACGGCGTCCTCCGGCATATAGCGGCGGATCAGCTTCAGGGCCAGCCGCAGGCCGGTGGAGACATCGTTCAGGGTAGGGATATAGAATTTCAGGGAATCCATCACCGACACTACTTCATCGGCTACCCGCAGCAGGACTTCGGCATCGTTGCCGTCGATCAGCTGTTTGAGGTAGGCGTAGAGGTTGAACTCTTCCTCCTGTTCCGGGGTCGCGGACATCTTCTTGGGCAGCGGGATCATCTTGAGCAGGGTGCGGATCTTGCCTGAGAGGATCAGGGTCACAAAGCCCTTGGCCTCGCCGCGGGTACCGATGACCACACCGATATACTGGGTATCGGCAGGCGTTGTCTGAACGCTGAGGGCAAAAGGCGAGCCGTAGGTCAGATCGCCGGTCGCGGTCAGGCGGATCGAGACCACACTGTTGTCCTCTTCCACCGCAGCAGTGCTGGAAGCGGACAGGTCCGGTGCAGCCGTGGCCGCCATAGCCGGGGTCACTGCGGCGCCGAAGGCAAACACGCCCGCCAGCAGCAGCGAGAGCAGCCGTTTGGTTTTCATGTTCCAAGGACCTCCTTTGTTCTGAGATCGTTTTTCCATTTCGTTTTTGCAGCCGGGACAGACAGCACACTGTCCCGCCGGGCCGCCCTGAGGCCGACTCCGGTCAGCTTCATTTTACCGCATTCCGGCCATAGGGTCAATAACGGGATTCAACCAGTTCAAAAAATTTAACAAAAAAGCAGGATCTTCCCACTCTGTGTTCCGCCCTGTGGGCGGGAACGGGAAGATCCTGCTTTTTTGTTTTTCAGCGGTTCCGGATCAGAGCTTGCTCAGCTGGGGGCCCTGTGCGGTGTCCTTGACGGCCCAGCCCATCTCGGTCAGCTTGGCGCGGATGGCGTCTGCGGCGGCCCAGTCCTTTGCCTTCTTGGCGGCGGCGCGCTGCTCCACCAGCTCGGTGACCTCGGCGGGCACTTCGTCCTTCTTGCGGTTGTACATCAGGCCCAGCACACCGGTGATCTCGTCGAAGGCGGCGGCGGCAGTTTCCAGAGCGGCCTTGCTGGAGGAAGCGGACAGCGTATTGATCTCCTTGACCAGATCAAAAACGGAGGCCAGGGCATCCGGGGTGTTCAGGTCATCGTCCATAGCTTTGCAGAACTTGGTGCGGGCTTCCTCAGCCTTCTCCTTCAAGGTCTCGTCGGTGCCGAACTCGGTCTTGCTCAGGGCAAAGTCCAGATTCTCGCGGCAGGTATACAGACGCTCCAGGCTGTTCTTGCAGCTCTCGATGAGGTCCACCGTGTAGTTCAGGGGCATCCGGTAGCCGGCGGTCAGCATGAAATAGCGAATGGGCTCGTAGCCGTAGAGGTTGGCCACATCCCGGACGGTGAAGAAGTTGTGCAGGCTCTTGGACATCTTCTGGTTATCCACATTGATGAAGCCGTTGTGCATCCAGTAACGGGCAAAGGTGCAGCCGTTGGCGCACTCGCTCTGGGCGATCTCGTTCTCGTGGTGGGGGAAGATCAGGTCCTGGCCGCCGCAGTGCAGGTCGATGGTCTTGCCCAGATGGGTGCGGCTCATGGCGCTGCACTCGATGTGCCAGCCCGGGCGGCCCATGCCGTAGGGGCTCTCCCAGGCAGGCTCGCCGGGCTTGGCAGCCTTCCAGACGGCAAAGTCTGCCGGGTCCTCTTTCAGGTCATCGTCCATCTGGCTGCGCAGCTCGCGGTTGCCGCTCTCGAGGTCGTCCAGATTCAGGTGGCTCAGCTTGCCGTACTCGGGGTCGCTCTTGACCCGGAAATAGACGTCGCCGTTCTTGGCCACATAGGCATGGCCGGAGTCGATCAGGTCCTTGACGATGTCCAGGATCTGCTGGATGTGCTCGGTGGCGCGGGGCTGGACCGTGGGCTTCTTGCAGTTGAGGCCTGCGGCATCCTTCAGATACTCGGCCTCGAAGCGCTGGGCGACCTCCTTCATGGAGGTACCTTCCTCCTGCCCCTTCCTGATGAGCTTGTCATCAATGTCGGTGATGTTGGAGACATAGATCACCTTGTTGCCGCGGTATTCCAGATAGCGGCGCAGGGTGTCGAATACGATCAGCGGGCGGGCGTTGCCGATGTGGATATAGTTGTAAACGGTAGGGCCGCAGACATAGATGCGGTATTCACCGGGCACCTGCGGGACAAATTCTTCTTTCTGACGGGTCAGGGTGTTGAAAATCTGCATACGAAACCTCTCCTTTTGTGTGGCAGACAGAAGCCGCAAAAACAAAAAGCCCCCGAAGCTCTGCATCCTGCAGAGACTCCGAAGGCGGTTTTCATTCAAATCGCGGTTCCACTTCTGTTTGTCGCTCAAAGCCGGTAACGGCGGCTGCCGCACTGCGATACTGTCCGTTCCCGCAGTGTGCTCTCCGGGCGCACTTCACACCCGCCCCTGCAAACAGGCTTCCAGCCAACGGCCTGTTCTCTCTGTGCAGACGCTCCCTGTGCTACTCTGCCCGGATCAACGCATTTGTTCTGTGATACAGATTTATTATACCGGCCCGCCCCGGGAAAGTCAAGGCGGCAGGGAGCGATTTTCTTGCACACGATGCGCGCAGCTTTTTCCGCATTTCTCTTTACATCTCTCCCGACTTGTGCCATAATTTAGAATATTAAAGGGAGCGTCTCCGGCACGGCAGTTCGGCCGTGGGGAGCGCAAGAGAGGGGTAAACTGTTATGAGCAAAACGATCATCCCGGCCAACTACACACCCGCGCTGAACCTGTACGACACCCAGCGCGCCATCGGCACCGTGAAGCGTCTGTTTGCAGACACGCTCTGTGCCACCCTGAACCTCTACCGCGTGTCCGCGCCGCTGTTCCTGGAGGCCTCCACCGGCCTGAACGACGACCTGAACGGCGTGGAGCGGAAGGTCACCTTTGACATCAAGGACAGCGGCATCGAGGCACAGGTGGTGCAGTCGCTGGCCAAGTGGAAGCGCAAGGCCCTGAAGGACTACGGCTTCCGGGTGGGCAAAGGCCTGTACTGCGACATGAATGCCATCCGCCGGGACGAGGAGCTGGACAACCTCCACTCGGTCTATGTGGACCAGTGGGACTGGGAGAAGGTCATCCGGGAGGAGGACCGCAGCGAGGCTTACCTGAAGAGCGTGGTGCGCTCCATCGTGTCCGCCGTCTGCGCCACCGAGATGAACCTCCACGCCATGTTCCCCCAGCTGCAGGATCTGCCCCTGCACACCCCCAACGTGACCTTCATCACCACCCAGGAGCTGGAGGACCAATATCCGGACCTGACCCCCAAGGAGCGGGAGAATGCTTTCGTGAAGGAAAACGGCACCACCTTCCTGATGAAGATCGGTGCCCCGCTGAAGAGCGGCAAGCCCCACGATGGCCGCGCCCCCGACTACGACGACTGGGATCTGAACGGCGACCTGCTGTTCTGGAACGATCCGCTCCAGTGCAGCTACGAGCTGAGCAGCATGGGCATCCGTGTCAGCCCCGAGAGCATGGACCGTCAGCTGACCATGGCAGGCTGCGATGACCGCCGGGAGCTGCCCTTCCACAAGGCCGTACTCAACGGCGAGCTGCCCTATACCATCGGCGGCGGCATCGGCCAGAGCCGCCTGTGCATGCTGCTGCTGGGCAGCGCCCACATCGGCGAAGTCCAGGCCAGCGTCTGGGACGAGGACACCCGAGAGGCCTGCGCCAAGGCCGGCATTCCCCTGCTGTAAGATCGATCTTTTTCCGCCCCGCCTGGTTTCAGGCGGGGTTTTTCTGATGTCCGGGGCACAAAAAAAGTCCCCCATCCGGCGAACAGACCGGACAGGGGAAAGCTAAGGGTTGGCAGATTCAGAACGATGCGCCTTACAGGATACGCACCCGGATGACGGCCGGGATGGCAGCGAGCTTTTCGGCCAGTTTTGCATCCACGGCACCGGTGGCATCCAGCATGGTGTAGGCCATATTCTTCTTGCTCTTGTTCACCATGTTCTCGATGTTCAGGCCCGCCTCGGTGGTCAGGGCCGTGATCTGGCTGATCATGCCGGGCTCATTCTTATGGATGATGCAGATGCGCTTGCCGCCGGCACGGGGCTGGTGGACCTCCGGCAGGTTCACCGAGTGGGTGATGTTGCCGTTCTTGAGGTAGTCGCTGATCTCCTGTGCCGCCATGACCGCGCAGTTGTCCTCGGCCTCCGGGGTGGAAGCGCCCAGATGCGGTGTGCAGACGATGCCGGGCTTGCCCAGAATGGCTTCGCTGGGGAAGTCGGTCATGTAGCCGGAGACCTTGCCGGTCTCCATGGCGTCCAGCAGGGCATCCGTGTTCACCAGCTCGCCGCGGGCGTAGTTCAGGATCTTCACGCCGTCCTTGCACAGAGCCAGGGTCTGAGCGTTGATGGTGTCCTTGGTGGTGGGCAGGTAGGGCACATGGATGGTGATGTAATCGCACAGGGGCAGCATATCATTCAGGTTGACGCAGTGGTGTACCTGGCTGGACAGGTTCCAGGCCGCATCGATGGAGATGTAGGGGTCGTAGCCGTAGACCTCCATGCCCAGCTCGATGGCGCAGTTGGCCACCCGGGAGCCGATGGCACCCAGACCGATGACCCCCAGGGTCTTGCCCTTGATCTCGTTGCCCACGAACTGCTTCTTGCCCTTTTCCACGCTCTTGGCCATGGCGGGGTCGCCGACCAGGCCCTGGCACCACTGGGCGGCGGCGGCCACGTTGCGGCTGCCCGCGATCAGCATGCCGATGACCAGCTCGGCCACGGCGTTGGCGTTGGCACCGGGGGTGTTGAACACCACGATGCCCTGCTCCGAGCAGCGGTCCAGCGGGATGTTGTTCACACCGGCACCGGCGCGGGCAATGGCCAGCAGGTTGTCATTGAAGGTGGTGTTCAGCAGATCGGCGCTGCGCACCAGGATGCCGTCCGGCGCATCGGTATCCACCGACACGTCAAACAGGTTCTTATTGAGTTTGGCCAGCCCCACCGGGCTGATGGCGTTGAGCGTTTTGATGGTGAACATACTTTCCTATCTCCCTATACACAAATTGCAGATCAGGCGTTTGCCTTGCGGAACTTCTCCATGAAATCCACCAGCTTGTCCACGCCCTCGGCGGGCATCGCATTATAAATGGAAGCGCGCATGCCGCCCACCAGACGGTGGCCCTTCAGGTTGACGAAACCGGCCTCGGCAGCCTCGGCGCAGAACTTCTTGTCCATCTCGGCGTCGGGGCTGGTGAAGGTGACGTTCATGGTGCTGCGGTAGCGGTGTTCCACAGGATTCGTGAAGAAGTCCTGCCCGTCCAGATAGTCGTACAGGACTTTTGCCTTGGCCTCGTTGATCTTCTGCATATTCTCCAGACCGCCGATGTCGTTTTCCAGATACTTCAGCACCAGACCGGTCATATAGATGCACCAGCAGGGGGGCGTATTGTACATGCTGTCCTTGTTCAGCAGGGTGGTGTAGTTCATCATGGTGGGCACGTTGTCGGCAGCGTGGCCCAGCAGGTCATCCCGGACGATGGCAATGGCCATACCGGCGGGAGCCACGTTCTTCTGGACGCCGAAGTAGATGCAGCCGTACTTGGTCACATCCACGGGCTTCGAGAGGATCATGGAACTCAGATCCGCCACCAGCGGCACACCCTCCACCTGCGGCACCTCCACATACTGGGTGCCGAAGATGGTGTTGTTCTGGCAGATGTGGATGTAGCTGGCATCCTTGTCGTAGTCGATGGCGTTCACATCCGGGATATAGGTGAAGTTCTTATCTTTACTGGAGGCAACGATCTTTGCCTCGCCGAACTTGGCGGCCTCCTTGGCGGCCAGATTCGAGAAGTTGCCGGTGACGATGTAGTCCGCCTTGCCGGTGGTCATGAAGTTCAGGGGCACCATGGCGAACTGCTGGGTGGCACCGCCCTGGAAGAAGCCGACCTTATAATTGTCAGGGATGTTCATCACCCGGCGCAGGGTGGCTTCCGTCTCCTTGATGATGGCATCGAACCACTTGCTGCGGTGGCTCATCTCCATGACGCTCTGGCCGGAATCGCCATACTCCAGAAGCTCTGCCTGTGCCTGTTTCAGCACCTTTTCGGGCAGCATGCTGGGACCCGCGCTGAAGTTATATACTCGTGCCATGATGAACTCTCCTTTTCCGATCCTTCCGCCGTTCGCATTGCGGCGGGTGTGTGCTTGATGTGACCGTAGTATACCGGTTTCCGGGGGGCAAAAACAAGAGCATCTTTGCACAAAGATGCTCCCCCGCCGTCCGCTTTGCCCGCACAAAGTCCACAATTGTGCGTCATTCAGGAACATTTTTTAAGACATCTGTAAAAGCACCTTATTTTTCGGCCTGTTTCCCCGCTTTCCGGCTTGCATCTTTTCGCCGGAAGGAGTATACTCAGAAAGCATTCAGACAAATGTAAAAGCAAAAAAGAAGGGAGTTTTTGCCGATGTACGGACTGCCGGAGCGGCTCCGGCCGCTTTCCGCGGCCGAAGAGCAGGTGCTTCTGGCCCTCTGGGACTGCCCCGCTCCCGCCACCCGCCGGGACATCAGCGACCGGCTGGCCGACCGGGGCTGGGCACCGGCCACCGTTCTCAATTTTCTCTACCGGCTGGAGAGCAAGGGCTGGGTGCGCGGCGGCAAGGCCGGGAGCCAGAACACCTATACCCCCGCCGTCACCCGCCGGGCCTACTGCGTGGCGGCCATGCGCCAGCGGCTGGACACCCTGTTCGGCGGCGACCTGACTGAGGCCGTTCGGGCCCTTGTCAGCGAGAGCGGCGCATCCCAGAGCCAGCTGGAACAGGTGATCCGGATGCTGGAAGAAAAGCATCAGGAAGCCGAAGAATATGACCTGTATGACCCCTATGGCTGAGAAATATCGGAAAGAGGAAGGATCTCGTATGGATTGCAGACTGAAATCGAAACAATGCGGCGGCTGCCCGCTGCTGGGGCAGGATTATGCCGCGCAGCTCCGGCAGAAGGAGGACGCCGTCCGAAAGCTTCTGGGCCGGTACGGCCCCGTGGCCCCCATCCGGGGCATGAAGACCCCGTATCATTACCGCAACAAGGTGATCTCCACCTTTGCACCGGCCCCCGGCGGAAAACTGACCTCCGGCATCTATGCGGCGGGCACCCACAAGGTCCTGCCGGTGGAGAGCTGCCTGCTGCAGGACGAAGTGCTGGACACCGTGATGCAGGCGGTCCGTGCGGCGGCAAATACCTGCCGCTGCCAGCCTTATAACGAGGACAAGGACACCGGCCTGCTGCGCCACTGTCTGCTGCGCCGGGGCGTTGCCACCGGGCAGGTCATGGTGGTGCTGGTCACTGCCCGTCCCATCCTGCCCGGTGCAAAGAATTTTGTCCGCAGCCTGCTGGCCGAAGCGGAAAAGCGCGGCGTCCCCGTCACCACCGTGGTGCAGAACTACAACCCCCGCCGCACCAGCGTCGTGCTGGGCGAGGAAGAGAAAGTCCTCTACGGCAAGGGGTTCATTCTGGACATTCTCTGCGGCAAGACCTACGCCCTGAGCCCCCGGAGCTTTTACCAGATCAACCACGATCAGACCGAAGTACTCTACGGCCTTGTGGTGGATGCCGCTCATCTCACCGGAAACGAAGTGGTGCTGGACGCCTACTGCGGCATCGGCACCATCGGCCTGACCGCCAGCGGCCGGGCCGGACAGCTGATCGGCGTGGAGCTGAACCGGGATGCCGTCCGGGACGCCATCGGCAACGCAAAGCACAACGGCGTGAAGAATGCCCGCTTCTATGCCGCCGACGCCACCCGCTGGATCACCGAAGCGGCCGCCGCCGGGCAGAAAGCCGACGTCATCTTCATGGATCCGCCCCGGGAAGGCTCCACCCCGGCTTTCCTCGACAGCGTGGCCCGGATGGCCCCCCGCCGGGTGGTCTACGTCAGCTGCAACCCCGAGACGCTTGCCCGGGATCTGGCCCACCTGACCCGCAAGGGCTACCGGGTGGAACAGAGTACCCCCGTGGACCTCTTCCCCCAGACCGCCCACTGCGAAGTGGTCTGCTCGCTGATCCGGTGTGATTTCACTTGACCTATGGGCCAATCGGCGGTAAAATCAAATGGATACTTCTGCTGCGGAGCCGGAGACTCCGGGCGGAAGCGGCCTGCGGGATGCGGCAAATTTCCCGCAGGGGATCACAAACTTCCGGTGCTGCGCAAAACGCGGTGCCGGGAATGCGGAATGCTCAAGCAAAAGGGGTATGAGAAATAATGTTCAAAAAGCTCAAAGTAACCGCCGCGGCACTGGCTGTCTCAGCCGTGCTGCTGGCACCGGCCGCCAGCGCAGCGCAGGCACCGGCCCAGCCGGAAGAAAACTGCCTGCAGCAGGTGCTGGGATTTTTCGGGATCGACATCTCTGACACGGCGTCCGGCACTTCGTCCGGGGACTCCAGCCTTCTGCCCATCCTGCCGGCTGCCCAGCCTGCAAAGAACGGCTTTGTGGTGGAGAATGGTCATCTGTATCATTATACCAATGACCAGATGGATCTCTATCAGCCCGGTTTCGTCCAGATCGAGGACGGCGTTTATCATGTGTCTGCCGAGGGCGGCGCCATCGACACCTACCCTGCCGGCCTTGTCACCGTGGAGGGCGTTCTCTGCCATGTGTCCGTGACCAGCAGCCACTTCGACACCTACCCCGCCGGGTTCGTGACCATTGACGGCAAGCTGTACCATGTCTCGCAGGACGGCTACGCCATCGACCGCTACTCTGTCGGCACCCATGAGATCGATGGCGGCATGTACTATGCGCAGGCCGACGGCTCTTTCCTGACCAACGGCGCTGTCGGTCATCTGACCTTCGGGGCTGACGGCCGCTACACCTCGGGCAATGCCACGCTGGACAACTATGTGGATCAGGCCCTTGCCGCCTGCACCAACTCCGGCATGACCTCCGAGCAGAAGCTGCGGGCCGCCTACCTCTACGTCCGGGATCACGGTGCCTATCTGGCACGGCCCCATCAGGCCCGCGGCACCACCGCATGGGCCGAGGAGAGCGCCCTGTTCATGTTCGAACACAAGAAGGGCAACTGCTACTGCTTCGCCGGTCAGTTCCTCTACATGGCCCGCCGTCTGGGCTATGATGCCTATGTGGTCTCCGGCGGTGTGGGCCGCAAGGACTCGGACCACGCATGGGTCATGATCCACGAAAACGGCAAGCCCTACATCTACGATGTCGAGCTGGAGTGGGGCTACCGCGCCGGACGCTACGGCCACGCCAATTACAATATGTATAAGATGCCCGTGAACAACACCGTGTTCAGCTACCAGTTTCCCTGATCGCCGAGGTAGCTGCAGATGGTTTTCAGTTCCGTGATCTTCCTGTGCCTGTTCCTGCCCATCGTGCTGGGGGTGTATTACCTCTGCCCGGGGCGGAACGGCAAAAATCTCTGGCTCATCGCCGTCAGCCTGCTGTTCTATGCGTTCAGCGGGCTGTGGTATGTTTTGCTGCTTCTCTTTTCGGTGTTCTGCAACTATCTGGCCGGACTCTTCGTCTCCGGCCGGAAAGGTGTCCTGACCGCGGCCGTCGCCGTCAACCTGGGCATCCTCGGGGTCTTCAAATATCTGGGCTTTCTGGTGCAGACGCTGGATCACCTGCCGGGGGTCACCCTTCCGGTGCCCTCCATCGCACTGCCGGTGGGCATCTCCTTCTTCACTTTTCAGGGCCTGAGCTATGTCATCGATGTCTACCGCGACCCGAAGCTGAAGAGTACCCGTTTCCGGGATGTCCTGCTCTACATCTCCCTGTTCCCCCAGCTGGTGGCGGGCCCCATCGTCCGCTACGAGGATGTGGCCGGGGAGATCCATACCCGCCGTC
This sequence comes from uncultured Faecalibacterium sp., assembly GCA_934526125.1. Lineage (GTDB taxonomy): Bacteria > Bacillota > Clostridia > Oscillospirales > Ruminococcaceae > Faecalibacterium. The sequence continues at coordinate 28,963 of CAKSZU010000001.1, forward strand.
AGACGCTGGAACAGCTGGCCCGGGGCCTGCGCCGCTTCATCGTCGGCCTGAGCAAGAAGCTGCTCATCGCCGATGTCTGCGGCAGCGCCGTGGCCCTGATCTACAGCGCCGACCGCTCCGTGCTGGACAGCCGTCTGGCCTGGCTGGGGGCTGTGTGCTACCTGCTGCAGATCTACTTTGATTTCAGCGGATACAGCGACATGGCCATCGGTCTGGGCCTCTGCTTCGGCTTCCACTTTAAGGAAAACTTCAATTATCCGTACATTTCGGCCAGCATCAAGGAATTCTGGCGCCGGTGGCACATTTCGCTGTCCACCTGGTTCCGGGAGTACCTGTACATCCCGCTGGGCGGCAACCGGAAGGGCACCCTGCGGACCTACCTGAACAAGGTCATCGTCTTTTTCTGCACCGGCCTGTGGCACGGTGCCAACTGGACCTTCATCGTCTGGGGCATGTGGCACGGGTTCTTCATCGTCGCCGAGGACGCTGCGGCCCGTCTCTTCCATCCCGGCCGCCACGCCTCCGGCAAGGCCGGAAAGCTGCTGAAGCATCTGTATACCCTGTTGGTGGTCCTCATCGGGTTCGTGATCTTCCGGGCCGACAATATGGGACAGGCTCTTGCCATGGTGGGGGCCATGTTCTCGGGCATCGGCACCTCGGCCCAGACCGGCCTGCTGCTGGCCCAGTGCCTGACCCCGCTGACCGCAGCCGCCCTGGTGCTTGGCATCGCAGGCAGCACACCGCTGGTGCCTGCTCTCCGGGCCAGAGCTGCCCGCCAGCCGGGCACGGAGACCTGCGCCCAGGTGCTGAGCTATCTCGGAGTGCTGGTACTCCTCGTGGTGGACCTGCTGCACCTGTCGGCGGCGTCCTATGTGCCGTTCATCTATTTCCAGTTCTGAGGGGACAAGAATGCAAAGGAAAAAAATCGGATACGCCCTGTTTGTGGGGGCGGCTGCGGGCATTTGCATCCTGCCCGCCCTGGCTGCGCTGTGGCAGAACGAGCCCGCTGTGGGCAACGAGCAGCTGGCCGACCTGCCGGAACTCCGGCAGGAGGACGGCAGTTTCAACGCGGAGCTGCTGAATGATTTCTCGGATTACTTCGCCGACCATTTCGGCTTCCGCCATGAGATGATCACCCTGAATGACCAGCTCACCGGAACGGCACTCCGGACGCTGGACAGCAGCAGTGTGCTGCTGGGCCGGGAGGGGTGGCTGTTCTACAAGAGTACGCTGGAAAGCTACACCGGTGCCAACCGCTTCACCGCGCGGCAGAGCTTCGCCGCCGCCCGGGTGCTGCGGCTGATGCAGGAATACTGCGAAGAAAACGGCATCGAATTCTGTTTCACCATCGCCCCCAACAAGAACTCGCTCTACGGCGGCCGGATGCCGGCTCTTTACCAGAAAGCCTCCCTCCGCAATGCCGACCTGCTGACACAGCAGCTGGCGGAGCAGGGGGTGCATTATGTGGACCTGTTCACGCCCCTTTCCGGGGAGGACCGGCAGCTCTATTACCGGCTGGACAGCCACTGGAACATGGAGGGTGCCCAGCTGGCGGCCAGCACCCTGCTGACCGAACTGCAGGGCTCCGCTCCGGATTTTGACGCCCTGAAAAACGGCGGTACCACGCTCCACACCGGCGACCTCTACGAGATGGTCTACCCCGCCGGGCAGGAGACGGAACCGGACGCAGACTATGATTTCGATTATGCCTACGACGAAAAGTTCCACTCTGCCGACGACATCACCATCCACACCCGGAACGATGCGGCGGAGGGGAGCATCTACGTCTACCGGGACTCCTTCGGCATCAACCTGCACCCGTTCCTGGCGCAGAGCTACGGCAGCGCCTGTTTCTCCCGGAACATGCCCTACCGCCTGACGGCCGTCATGGCGGAGCAGCCGGATGTCCTGCTGGTGGAGCTGGTGGAGCGCAACCTGAACTGGCTGCTGGAGCGTGCGCCGGAACTGCCTGCCCCGGAGCGCTCTGCCGTCACGGCGGAGGACACCGGTACGGTGGTGGACGCTGCCCGGACGGACGGCGGCATGGAGGGATATTTCCTCCTGAACGGAGATCTGGAAGATACCGTCCCGGATGACGACTCCCCCCTTTACGTCCTGACCGAAACCACCGCTTATGAAGCTTCGCCCTGCGGCACGGGAGAGCAGCCCTTCACGGCCTACCTTCCCGACACGCTGCGGGGACAGAAGCTCTGCATCGCTTACCGGTCCGGCGGAGAATGGGTCTCCTGTGCCCTGACGGACTGAACCCAAAGAAAGAAAGAAGGAAGTATAACTATGAAAGCAAGTCATAAACTCATCGGCGTGATCCTCTGCGGCTCCCTGCTGCTGGCCACCGGCTGCGGGGCCAAGGCAGATTCCGCTTCCGGCTCGGTCTCCGAAGCCGCCAGCTCCTCTGCCGCTTCTTCGGAGGCGGTCAGCGAAGCCTCTTCTGCCGTGAGCGAGGCCGTCAGCGAGAGCGCTGCCGAGTCCAAGGCCGAGTCGAAGGCTGAGAGCAAGGCAGAATCCAAGACCGAAAGCAAAGCCGAGTCCAAGGCGGAGAGCAAGGCTGCTTCCAAGGCAGAGTCCAAGCCCGCACAGCAGGCTGCGCCCGCTGCTTCTTCCAAACCGGCTGAGTCCAAGCCCGCCGCCAGCGAGGCTGCCCCTGCACAGCAGGCCGCACCCGCCGAGACGGCCAGCCTTGAGACCGCGCTGAAGTATGTGGGCAAGGACGTTTCCAAGCTGTATGCCGCCATCGGACAGCCGAACAGCTCCGAGTACGCTTCCAGCTGCATCGGCAACGGGGAAGACGGTCTGCTGTACTACAACGGCTTCACGGTGACCACCTACCGCGAAAACGGCAAGGAGACCGTGCAGGACGCCTATTGAGCATAAACCTCAGCCTCTGGCGCTCGACCGGAGGCTGAGCTTTTACATGGGATAATGAGAATGAAACGCCAGAAAATCAAGCGCTATCAGTTCAGTGTGACCCGTAGCACCCGCCGCCGAAAGCCGGTCACACCCCTGCGGGCTGCCGGGGTGGTACTGCTCTGCCTGTGCGTCCTCGCCGGGACTGTCTTCGGGGTCCGCCGGGCGGTCCGGAACCATGCCGCAGGCTGGAAGGGCGAGGGCCTGCACCGCTACTTCATCTCGCCGGACACCGGCCTCCGGGTGCAGGGTCTGTACGAGATCAGCCACAAGCTGTACTATTTTGGGTCCGACGGCTTTCTCAAAACAGGCTGGGTCCGGCAGGACGGCTATGTGGGTCATGCGGACGAGGAAGGAAAGCTCGCGCAGGGTGAGGTCAAGGTGGATGGGAAGTATTATTACTTCCAGCCCGCCACCGGCCAGCTGTACACCGGCTGGATCACACTGGACGGCGCAGACTACTGCTTCGACGATACCGGCCACCCCCGCACCGGTCTGTACCAGGAGGACGGAAAATCCTGGCAGCTGGACTCCGACGGACGGGTCACCGACCGTCTCAACGGCTGGAAAACGGAAAACGGCGTACTCCGGTACTACGACTCTACCGGTGCCCTGGCCCAGGGCTGGACAAAGCTCGGCGACCAGGACTACTACTTTGTGGACGGCGTCAGCCAGGCCGGCTGGGTGGACACCGACGCAGGCCGGCGCTATCTGGACGGCAGCGGCAGCGTGGCGACCGGCTGGTGCGTCATCGATGGTCAGCCCTACGCCTTCACCGATGAGGGCGAGCTGAAGCAGGGCTGGGATCACTCCCATGGAAAAAGCTATTACTTCACGGATGGCATCAGCCAGTCCGGCGTGTTCCAGGAGGGCGGCACCCGCTGCGACCTGAACGGCAGCGGCAGTGTGCAGCCCACTGCGGAGGCCGCACCGGAGGAGGACCTCTCCCAGGATGCCGAGGGCGAACCGCCCACCGAGGACCTGCTGGAACAGCAGCCCGCCGCGCAGCCTTCCGAGCCTTCCGGGACAACCCAGACAGAGACGCCGTCTGCCGGAGAGACTGCCCCTGCCGCACAGCCGGAGACCCCGGCTGCCGAACCGGAACCCGCTGCACCGGCAGAAACGGAGCCTGCAGCTCCGGCCGACACCCCGGAGGAAGGAGGGGACGCCGCATGAAAGTGACACGACGCGATTTTCTCTGCCTTTCGGCCATGGCCTGCACCTGGCTTCTGACGGGCTGCCAGCCCGCCGCCGAGGAGCATGCTGTCAGCTGGCAGCCGCCGCAGACCAGCGACGGCCCCCGCACCGAGACCTCCCCGGTGCAGCAGGGGCTTCTGGATGACAGCGCCGTCCTGCGGGAGGGCATCCGGGTGCCGGACGCCTTCGAGCTTCCGCTGGAAGGCTCCACCGGTCTGGTGGGCTCTGCCGTACTCCCGTTCTACGAGCAGCCTTCCGATACCTCCGCCGTGCTGCGGCGGCTGGCAGCCGGGGATCTGTTCTACATCCGGCAGGAATCCGGCTCCTACTGGCAGGTCTGCCTGCTGGACGGCACCGTGGGCTGGCTGGACAGCACTTTCTGCATGATCAACCTGCCGGACGTCCTGCCCTCCATCGTCTACGAAAACCCCAACGCCGTGGCGTCTGTCTTTGTGACCTGCGGCGAGAACATCGACGGCATCACCGGGCAGAAGCTCTACGACGGCCTGTTCTACAACCAGCGTCTGGGCCGGGACGAATTCGTGATGCCCGTCAACTACCACATGGCCAAAAAGGTGGGTGCCGCCCAGAAGGCCGCCCTGCAGGCCGGGGACTGCCTGAAGATCATCGAGACCTTCCGCCCCTATGATGTCCAGATGCAGGTCAAGGATGCCGTCTACGCCAAGGCCCGGGCCGACAAGAACCTGATGGCCGCCCTGAACAAGGGGGCCTGGAACATCGGCTGGTTCATTGCCACTTCCCTCTCCAACCACCAGCGGGGCGTTGCCATGGACACCACCCTGCTGCGGGTCACCGACCAGACCCAGCACCAGATGGGCGGCTGCCCCTTTGTGCAGGTCACGGGCGAGGAGTACACCATGCCCTCGGCCATGCACGAACTCAGCAGCGCCGCCGCCTGCTTCACCGCGCCGGTCAGCTCCGGCTCCGCCACCGCATGGAAGCGGGCCACCCCCGCCTCCACCATGACGGAAGGCGCTCTGCGGCTGCAGGGCTACTGCACCGGTGCCGGGATGACCCCGCTGGCCTCCGAATGGTGGCACTTCAACGATCTGGATGCGCAGAATCAGGTGCGCACCACCTCCGGCAACGGCAAGTTCTGGCTGGACGGCTGCGTCAGCTGGAAACTGTTCGAGGAGTGATCCGCCCGATCTTTAATCTATACGCAAAACAGCCGCCCTGAGCCGAAAGGCCCGGGGCGGCTGTTCTTTCGCAAGAATTTTCAGCTTTTGAATATTAGCTTGGGGTTCTCCCTCTCTGCATTCTCAACTCATACTGGATATCAAATCATTTATCCATGCATCACATGGTTCGTCAATTGGTGCAATGAACAATCTCTTTTGTGCAAACGACTCAACGATGGAAACAAGCCACTTATACCCTAGTTCTTTCTTTTGTTCAAAATTCAATCCATTTGTTTGAAAATCAATCCATTCATCAAATGAAAACAAGTATATTTTTGTTCCCGTTTCAAGTTCAATTTCATTTTTCCTATTATTGATATCTTTTCGCAAATCCACGTTCGTATTGCAAACAAATCCAGCAATTCTTACGTCTGGATGCGTCAGAAGTTTATCTCGAAGTTCTTCCAGTTCATCTCTAAGGTATGGCTTTCCATATTTAGCGTCCCAGGACTCAACTATTGTTCCGTTTTCTGTCAACTCAATATCACCTACATTCCCATGCTTTTTGTTAGCAGACCTCATTTGCGACATAGGAACCACATCTGCATCTCCAAGTAAATGCATTTCGTCCATCGCTTGATAAAATCCATGCATACTAACTTCAAAAGCTCGTGCCGAGTAATCTGTTGTATTGAAAAAATCCTCTATAAGCTTTTTAATAACATCAAAGCTCTTATCACTATATCTTACGGTTAATGCGCAAGCACGATTAGCATGTTCCTTGAATTGGTCTGATTTGTTTTGCAGCTGAGCCAATAAAAAGCATAATCCTAACTCAGGAGGCATCGTCTTATTTTCAATTGCATCCACAATTGCAATCCATTTGTCAAAAGGACCTCTCATCTCTGCCTTGTAAAGCATCGAATATGGATAATTTTCAGCTAAAGAACGCGTCATAAAGATGCCATCCCGATTAACATTAAGCAATCCATACCGCCTCAAAAAGGGTGTGTTATAATTTTTATCCAATGACCTCATCGAAATTCCATCAACCCAAGAAAATTTTCCCCTGGTTGTACTTCCTTTATGGAGTCGAACGCTTTGTTTCGGCGCTATGGCCTTTATGGCCAACTGCAAGCAAGTAAGTCCTACTAATGCGCGTCCAACTTCGCTTGTAATTCCATTTACAATATTTTTTAGAAGTTCTTGGTTATATTCTGTCAGATCAGAAAAATCCTTACTCGGTATGGAAGCAATTTCCTTATCCAAGTAGCCATCTCCAAGTGTTTTCTTGATCAGTTCATATCGTAGTTGTGTTTCTTCATTTTGAAACCCTTGATAGTATACAGCTGTACCGTTATCCTGATGTAATTCATATCTATCCTCATACACATCCAAATGCCTTTCCACTTTGTCAGACACGCTACCACTCTCCTTATTTTAATTTTTTCCATAGTTGTACACTCAGCGGCGTTAAAGTCGGGAAGGAATATGGAATAAGCCACATACCATTTTCAATTTGAGGATTCGTATTGTGATTTCGTATTTCATATCCTAGAGTCCGCAAATACTCAGCCGCATCCATAACCTGCATTGGAGAAATATTCCACTCCAATGAAAGTGTCTTACTGTCCTTCATTTCTGGCACAGCATTGTTAGACATAACTGACATTATCGCATCCGCATACTTTTCTGTATTCGGAATTTCAGATTTTATTTGCAGCTTCGGAGGATATTGATAGTAACCATTCAACTGTATAAGATCCGCTTTAATAGTATTTACAACCAATTCTTGCTCAAAAGCTTTCCAAGCCACGGTAAGTCCGGGATCAATTGCCGCATTAACCACCAATCTCACGGAATCAGCTACCAATGACCAGTTACCGTCTCTTGGTTCAATCTTTATGATTGTAGGCTTCCCTGCGTAATGTTTGGCTATTGGCTCAACCGAAATTATAAGCACCTTGTCCCAAATAACTTCAACTTCAAATTCGGCATCTTGTTCAGGTTCTTCATTAAATCGAAAATTTCTGTCTATCGAACAGAAGTACTTACGTGAACTCGGAATCGCCACCGCTTTATGTTTAATTGCTTCAATTGCTGTCTCAGCCTTTTTTCTATAAATAGTTGTTAGCTCTTTCTTTCTTTTTCTGAAAGACAATTCTTCTCCTTCCTCAAGAAAGGATAAATCAAATGGAAATACCGTTCCAAAGACCTGCATTCTAATAGCAATTGCCATCATTCGTGCAAGCTGTGGCGGCACAGAATTTCCTATTTGTTTTACAGCAATTTGTTTGCTTCCACTAATTTGATAATTATCCGGAAATGTCTGTAATCTTTTATACTCTTCCAAGTTAAAAAAACGATTTTCCCAGTGAAGTGGTCCGGTATATGCCCCCCCTGACGCCTTAATGGTTCTAACTGGTGTATTAGGATCCGCTTTGTATAAGAAGTCTGAAAACTTTGATCTCCAAGCAAATACCGGATTAGGATGTCCCATTTCCTCAGTATAAAAGCTATAGTTTAATCCAGGTGGAATATCATCAAGAAGTGCGGCATATCTGCCTCCCAGTTTGTTCGACTCATCAGATTCTTGAGAATCAACACCTTCTAATGCCGCTTCTGCATTATAAAAAGGGTTTTCATCCAAAGAATCTGGTCCATGTGTTGGGCGCGGGAATCTAAATGAGCCTTCTTTAAGGCCGACAATCAACAAGCGTTCTCTGTGCTGTGGAACGCCATAATCAGCTGCATCAATTATCCTATAAAACAGTTTATACCCCACTTCGGAAAATGCTTGGAGTATTTCTTTCCATGCCTCACCGTTTTGTGCACCTACAATCCCGTACACATTTTCAAACAAGAAGCCTCTCGGAGACAGCTCTCGCAATAATCTCACATACTCCTTAAATAAAACACCACGTGCATCCGTCGTTCCCAGTACTCCGTTTGCCCTGCGACCTGCTGCGCTGAATGTCTGGCAGGGCGGCCCACCGATAATAAAATCAATTTTTCCTAAACCTTCACCGGTAAATTTTCTTATATCGATGCATTCAACCTTGGAATGTTGAAACCGTTTTCCTTCACCTGTATTAAGTTCAAGCGTCTCACAAAATTTTTTTTCAATTTCAACAGAAGTTATAATATCAAATCCAACATCTGAAAATCCGATGTCTAATCCACCTGCTCCGGAAAACAAGCTCAGTGTTTTTATCGGCTCAATCTTATTGTCCTTCAGCCATGCCTTGATAGCCTTTCCAAATCCATCTGGCCAAGCAGGCCCTGTACTCTCACATCCGATGCTATCGCAAATTGAACCGAAAGTTCCCTCTGTGTTTATCATCGAAAAAAGACTCATCTGCTTCACTTCTTCATACCCCATACGTTTATTTTGCGATTTCTGTACTATCGCAAAGCTAGAAATTAGTGCAACTGTAACAGCATATCTGCGATATGCAAACCAACGTTGTTGCTGTTGCATTAAAAAGTTGGTTTGCTATAATTTCAAAAAGGAACGTTATTCTCTCTATAATAGTTGTTGATCCGTCACATCATTTTCAGACTTAGGTTGGTCTTTCCTAAAGATCTTTTTACATTCCAAAAAAGCTCATATATGCGTTTTCTTTTCAACACCAACATTTATACAGCTACTTTATAACATTTTAACATTTTTCAACCGTCACTTCAAGAACAGACTCCAACGCTTTTCCCTTTCTACGCAAAACAGCCGCCCTGAGCCGAAAGGCCCGGGGCGGCTGTTCGTTTCTGTTCTGCTTTGGGGATGGGGCTCAGCTCAGCCGTCCGCTCTCCACCGAGAAGCTGAGGTCGGCGGCGGCCATGGTAGACTTGCGGTGGCTCACCAGCAGCACTGTCTTTTCCCTGCAGGCTTCCCGTACGGCCTTGAGGATCACGCCCTCGTTCAGGCTGTCCAGATTGGAGGTCGGCTCGTCCAGCAGCAGGAAGGGCGCGTCGTGGAGGAAGGCCCGCGCCACGCCGATGCGCTGCCGCTCGCCGCCCGAGAGGGCCCCGCCCAGCTCGCCAACGGGGGTATCATAGCCCTTGGGCAGGCTGTTGATGAAGCCGTCCAGCGCCGCCTTTTTGCAGGCCGCCTCCACTTCTTCGTGGGTGGCGTCCCGCTTTGCGATCCGGATGTTGTTCTCGATGGTATCGTCAAACAGCTCGGTCTCCTGGGTCACAAGGCTTTCCTGTGCCCGCAAGGCGGCGGTGTTCGCCTGCCGGATCTCGGTATCCCCGAACCGGAGCGAGCCGCTGCTCACATCCCAGAACCGCATCAGCAGCCGCAAAAAGGTGGATTTGCCGCTGCCCGAACGGCCGGTGATGCCCACGATCTTCTTTTCGGGGATGGTCAGGCTCAGTTCGTGCAGCACTTCCTCCTCAGCGTAGGAGAAGCTGACCTTGTCGGCCTCTGCCCCGGTAAACACGGCGTCCCTCCCGTCCGTGACATCCGCCGTGACCGGCTGCTCTTCCAGCAGGTCCAGCACACGGTCTGCGCTGGCGAACACCTGGGTCAGGCTGGCACCCAGATTGGCCAGCGCCACCACCGGGCCGAAGGAACTCAGGGCCGACAGGGTGCATATCAGCACTCCCTCGGGGCCCAGCTGGCCCTTCTGATACAGGGCCACGCTGACCCCCAGCACGGCCAGCGCCGTCAGAAGGATCAGGGTGTTGGTGGCACCCACGGTGACGCCCTCCCGGTACTTCATGGCCTTCTGCTTTTCGCCCAGCGTCTCGCTGTGGGTGACGATGCCCGCTGCCCGGGCCCCTTCATCCTGATACTGCAGGGTGTCCCGCAGGCCGCGCAGGCTCTCCAGCACATAGCTGTTGGTATCCGCCAGGGCCTGCCGGTATTCCCGGGCGGCCTTCTCGCCCCGCTTTGCGGACCAGATGGGCAGGGCCACGCCCACCAGAAGATACCCCGCCAGCAGCACCAGTGCCGGCAGGATGTGATAACTCGCCGTAAAGATCGTCATGCCCAGTACGCAGAGGACTGCAATGCAGACCGGCGAGATGGTGTGGGCATAGAACACTTCCAGCTGTTCAATGTCCGCCGTGATCAGGGAGATCAGGTCGCCCCGGTCCCGGCCCTCCAGCTTGGCAGGGGTCAGACGGCGGAGCGCGCCGAACACCTTATCGCGGATGAGGGCCAGCAGTTTGAAGGCGATATAATGGTTGGAAGCCTGCTCTGCGTAGCGCAGCACACCCCGCAGCAGAGCAAAGATCAGGATGCAGATAAAGGCTGTGCCCGCACTGGCCAGCGGGCTGGGCAGGCCGGCCGCCGTCAGCAGGGCAAACCCGCCGAAGACGGTGATGAAGGTGGCGCAGAAATGCCCCGCCACACCCATGACGATGGCTGCCAGCATGATGGGCAGCATGGGCCGGACCAGAACGATCAGACTGCCCACGATGGCAAAAGGACTGCGATGTTTCGTGCGGTTCATGCGCTCACCTCCCCAAGGGTCTCCAGTTGTTTCTGTGCATTGTACAGGCGGCTGTAGGGGCCGTCCGCGGCCAGCAGCTCCGCGTGAGTGCCCTGCTGGGCGATGCGGCCCTTGTCCATCACATAGATGCAGTCGCTCTTTACCACGTTGGCCAGCCGGTGGGAGATCAGGATCACGGTCTTGTGCCCGGCCAGACTGTGGACGGCTTTCATGATGTCGTTCTCGCTCTCGGCGTCCACATTGGAAGTCGCCTCATCGAACACATAGATGGGCGAATCGTGGAGCAGGGCCCGGGCCATGGCAAGGCGCTGCCGCTGGCCGCCGGAAAGGTTGCTGCCGCCCTCGTGGAGGGCGGTGGCAAGGCCGTTCTGGCTGCGGCAGAAGTCGGCCAGGTTCACCTGTTCCAGCGCCGCCCAGAGCTGCTCTTCCGCAGCATCGGGCTTTGCCATCCGCAGGTTGGCCTCCACGGTGCCCTTGAAGATGGCGGCATTATGGGGCACCAGGGTCAGCAGCTGCATCCGCTGCGCCCGGGCCAGCTGTTCCACAGGGATGCCGCCCAGGGTCACACGGCCCTCGGAAACGGTGCGGGAACCGGAGAGGATGGCTGCAATGGTACTCTTGCCGCAGCCGGACTCGCCCACCAGCGAGACAAAACTGCCCTGCGGGACGGTCAGGGAGACGTCCTTCAGGATCGTGCGGTCCTTCTCATAACCGAAGGTCACATGCTCCAGTTTCAGCTCCGTGTGGGCCGGGTCTGCCGTCCGGCTGCCGTCGGCAGGCTCTTCCTCGGCCAGAAGCCGGAAGATCTTTTCCGCCGAAGCGGCGCCGTTCATAGCAATGTGGAAGTAGCTGCCCAGCAGCCGCAGCGGCAGGAAGAAATCCGCCGCCAGCAGGATGACGGTCAGGGCCCCGGTCAGGCTCAGGCTGCCCGCCGCAAAGGCAGAAGCCGCGCTGATGATGCCCAGACCCGCGCCGCCGTAGGCCATCAGGTCCATCAGGGTGACGCTGTTCAGCTGCATGGTCAGGACCTTCATGGTGATCTTCCGGAACCGCTCGGCCTGCGCGTTCATCTGCTCGTGCTTCCAGCCGTCGGCCTGATAGATCTTCAGGGTGGTCAGGCCCTGGATGTTTTCAAGAAAGCTGTCGCCCAGGGTGGTGTACTCGCCCCAGTATTTGTCCAGCAGCTTCCGGGCGAATTTCTGCACCGCCACAATGGACATGGGGATCAGCGGCACACAGCACAGCAGGATGATGGCCGACCGCGCGTGGACCCCCACCAGAAGCACGAACAGGGTGACCGGGGCCAGCAGACTGTAAAAGAGCTGGGGCAGATACTTTGCAAAGTAGGTGTCGATCTGTTCCACACCCTCGCTGGCCAGCATCACCACCTCGCTGGTGGCCACCTTCTCGCTGTACCCCGGCCCCAGACGGGTCAGTTTTTCGTAGATTTTGCTGCGCAGGGTGCGCTTGACGTCCTTGGAGGCCCGGTCGCTCATACCGGAAGCCGCAAGGGTCAGGCCGTACCGCACCGGCACCGTCACCAGGCACAGCAGCATCCCCTGCCAGAGGGCCGTCCCGGTCAGGGTGCCGTCAAACACGCTGCCCAGAAGCCGGGCCACGGTCATCACCAGCACCACGTTGCAGAGCATCCCCAGCCACTGCAGCAGGACGTTCAGCCCCACATAGCGCAGGGCGCTGCGGTCAAACGAGAGCAGTTTCTTATTGATCACGAGGCCGTCTCCTTTTCTGTTTCATCCGGACCGAACAGGCGGTCATACTCCCCGGTAAAGGCCCGCTCCGGCAGGGCACTGGTCAGGGCCAGCGCCGCCGTGAAGCGTTCTTCTTCCGTCAGGTCGATGCTGACCGGCGGGAAGTGCTGCAGCACCTCGTCCAGCTGATGCCGGACCGCCTTTGCCACAAAGATGCCGCGGTCGGTGAGGTAGATCTTGCCGTAGTGTTCCTTCACGATCATCCCCCGATCCATCAGCAGGTTCATGATCCGCACCACCGAGGGCTTGGTGACCCCCAGCTTTTCGGCAATGCTGCGGGAACAGATATCCAGATGGGTCTGTGAGACTTCATAAATGGCCAGTAGATACCGCAGGTGGGCCGATGTCAGTTCCATTCCTGTCACTCTCTTTCGTTTCAGATTTCGGAAATGTTATCCAGTGCTAACTTTTTAGGTTTGAAAAAAAGGCGCGAGCCGAAATGCTCAGCCCGCGCCCTTTGCGGATTTATTCAACAATCAATGACAGCCGCTGCAGCCGCCGCAATTTCCATTGCAGCCGCCTTCTCCGCAGCCGCCGCAGCCGCCGCCATGCTTGTGGGAGTGCCATGTGATCCAGCCCACACCGCCAAACACGATGACAGCCACGATAATGGTAGGCAGATTAAAGTTTGCGGCGAGAAATTCCATCATACAAAACACACCCTTTCAGAATGACCTGCGTTTTTACTTGATCTTGGAAACGTCGATCTTGACCTCGTTGTCGCCGACATACTTGTTAGGGCGCACCATCAGGTAAATGAAGGCCACCAGAATTGCAACTGCCACGATGGTGAAGAAGTTGAAGCCGACCTCACCGGTGATCAGGCCGCCGATCTGGTACACGACCAGAGCAGAGCAGTAAGCCAGCAGGCACATATAGCCGATAGCGATACCGGTCCACTTGCCGTTGTTCATCTCGCGCTTGATAGCGCCCATAGCAGCGAAGCAGGGAGCGCACAGCAGGTTGAAGATCATGAATGCGTAAGCAGACAGAGCGGTGTAATCCTGAGCCACAGCAGCCCAGATCTCATCACCGTTCTCAGACAGCTCGCCGCCGAAGTGGTACAGAACGCCGAAGGTACCGACAACGTTCTCCTTTGCGATCAGGCCGGAGACAGAAGCAACGGTTGCGCGCCAGTTGCCGAAGCCCAGAGGAGCAAAGATCCATGCGATCTTGGTTGCGATTGCCGCCAGAACGGAGTTGTCCTGATCCTCGACCATGCCGAAGACACCGTTCTCGAAGCCGAAGCCCTGCAGGAACCACAGCACGACCGTAGCCAGCAGAATCACAGAACCGGCACGCTTGATGAAGGACCAGCCGCGCTCCCAGGTTGCACGGAAGACGTTGCCCCATGCAGGCACATGGTAAGCGGGCAGCTCCATAACGAAGGGAGCGGGATCACCGGCAAACAGCTTCGTCTTTTTCAGGATGATGCCGGAGCAGATGATGGCAGCCATGCCGATGAAGTAAGCAGAAACAGCCACGATGGAAGAACCACCGAACAGCGCACCTGCAATCAGACCAATGATAGGCAGCTTAGCGCCGCAGGGGATAAAGCAGGTGGTCATGATGGTCATACGGCGGTCACGCTCGTTCTCGATGGTACGGGAAGCCATAACACCGGGTACGCCGCAGCCGGTGCCGACCAGCACGGGGATGAAGCTCTTACCGGACAGACCGAATTTGCGGAAGATACGGTCCATGATGAAGGCGACACGGGACATATAGCCGATGTCCTCCAGGATGGACAGCAGGAAGAACAGGACCAGCATCTGGGGAACGAAGCCCAGGACTGCGCCGACACCGGCGACGATACCGTCCATGATCAGGCCGTACAGCCAGCCTGCCACGCCGATGCTCTCCAGGAAGCCGCCCAGAGCGCCCGGCACGATCTCGCCGAACAGGACATCGTTGGTCCAGTCGGTGGCAAAGGTACCAATGGCCCAGCCGCCGTCTGCAATAGAGGTGCCCATGGACAGGGAGTACATCAGGTACATAACCACCGCAAAGATGGGCAGTGCCAGCACACGGTTGGTGACGATCTGGTCGACCTTATCGGAAACGGTCAGGTGCTCGACGCGGGCCTTCTTCTTGACAGCCTTGCCGACCACGGTGTTGATGTAGGCATAGCGCTGGTTGGTGATGATGCTCTCGGCATCGTCGTCCATTTCCTTCTCGCAATCCTTGATGTGCTCATCAATGTGATCGACCAGAGCCTTGTCCAGCTTCAGCTCTTCCATCACCTTGTCGTCGCGCTCGAACAGCTTGACGGCGTACCAGCGCAGGAAGCGGTCATCCACCTTGCCCTGAATGGACTCTTCGATGTGGGCAATGGCGTGTTCCACACTGCCGGTGAAGACGTGGGGCAGCTCGCCGGCCTTCTTGGCCTGTGCGGCGGCCACGGCAGTCTTGGCAGCAGCCTCGGTGCCCTCACCCTTCAGAGCGCTGATCTCCACGGCCTGGCAGCCCAGCTCGTTGCTCAGCTTCTTCAGGTCGATCTTATCGCCGTTCTTCCGGACCAGGTCGATCATGTTCACAGCCATGACCACGGGGATGCCCAGCTCGATCAGCTGGGTGGTCAGGTACAGGTTGCGCTCGATGTTGGTGCCGTCGATGATGTTCAGGATGGCATCGGGCTTCTCCTTGACCAGATAAGTACGGGAGACGACTTCTTCCAGCGTGTAGGGAGACAGGGAGTAGATACCGGGCAGGTCCTGGATGATGACATCCTTGTCGCCCTTCAGCTTGCCTTCCTTCTTTTCCACCGTGACGCCGGGCCAGTTGCCGACATACTGGTTGGAGCCGGTCAGGTTGTTGAACAGGGTAGTCTTACCGCAGTTCGGGTTACCGGCCAGTGCAATTTTAATACTCATTGCGTGTCCTTTCCTCTCTTTGGAATCAAACCACTTCGATCATTTCAGCATCGGCCTTGCGCACACTCAGTTCGTAGTTGCGCACGGTCAGCTCCATGGGGTCGCCCAAAGGTGCCACCTTACGGACATAGATCTCAACACCCTTGGTGATGCCCATGTCCATGATGCGGCGCTTGACCGGGCCTTCGCCATGCAGGCGTGCCACGGTGCAGGTCTCGCCGACCTTCACGTCTTTCAGAGTCTTCATGAAATATCCTCCTCTACTTGTCTTTTTTTGCAGCCGGGGCAGGCAGTTGTCCGCCGCAGCTGCTTTTATTCAGAGACCATTCCAGTGTCGGAGCAGGTCCCAAACAGCGCTTTTGGCACTGTTCAGCCGATCATAATGCGGTTGGCCATCGTCTTGTCCAGCGCCAGGCGGCTTTCCTTGACCTGTACGATCAGGTTCCCGGCGATCTCATTGACCACGGTAACTTCGCTGTCCACCACAAAGCCCAGCTCCGCCAGATGCAGGCGGACCTCGTCTTTGCCGGTGATCTTCCGGATGGTGACGGTATCGCCCGCCTTCGCCATCGTCAGAGGCATCATAACGTTCCACTTCCTTTTGTGATCTTGTTTTTTGGGGTCGGTCCCGGCTCAGTTAGTCAGTCGGAACTATCAGCATGGATAGTTTACACTTACTAACCTTTTTTGTCAACAATTTTTTCATATTTGGAAGTTAGTTCGTAGGAACAAACAGAATTCTTCCCATTTTTCCGCTCTGAATTTGGAGAATTTCAACAATGACTAACTCAGGAAGCTGAGCCATTTCAAAAAGATTTTCTTCCGCTTTCTCCCGCCGCCAAAGTCACTCTTTTTTTCACGCTGTGCGGTCTGATTTTCCCGGATATAACACAGCCGCCCGGTGCAGGGGTCAAGCTGCATCGGGCGGCCGCGTGTCAAAAGGAGGATTTCGTACTCACCCGCGCGTGGACACGGATGAGCGCCAAGGATAAAAAGAGAGTATTGGTTGAGAATGTCAGATTCAGGCCGCCACCGCGAGGCGGAGGATGGGGGTCCCTGCATGGAACAGCCGCAGATAGACCCGGGTGCACTTGTTCAGCTGTGCAAAATGCCGGGCAGCGGCTTCCGGGTCCCCGTAGGCTTTCCAGCAGCCGCAGCAGGTAAAATTGCAGCCCCGGTTCTCGATGAAGCCGATCACATCGGTCAGCGGGTAGCCCAGAAAGACACCGATCTCATGGGGAAAATCGGCATCGCAGCAAAGCCGCCGGGACAGCTGCCGCAGCAGGCTGCCGCAGTCCGCCGCGTCTTCAGGCAGGCAGTAGCCTTCCCCCTGCAGGAACGCCCGGACCTCCGGGTCGGCCAGCACGGCGCACAGACGGCTTTCGCGGTAAACATAGACGAGGTAGCGGTGGGTGCGGACACAGCCCTTCAGGACCCGGACCCGCAGTCCCTTGTCCCGCAGCTGGTCGTTCCAGCTGCGCACCCGGGATGCCAGATCGGCGCAGTCCCGGGTCTCGTAACGGAAGAGCCCGGCCGGTTTCAGCCCCGCCAGGACCGGCGCACATTGTTCGATCATCACGGTCTCAAAATTGCGCTCCATGGCCGGTCCCCTTCCTTTGTACTGCAGTTTTCCCTAAAAGGGTCTCCTGCTGTACCCCATTCTATTCATACGGTTAGATATTCCTAACCAAAAGTCGGAAAAAGATGCGGCGGACCGCTTCCGATCTCTGCCGCTTTCTTGTCGGTTAGTTATTTCTAACATGGCATTATCTTACCATAGCTCCGCTCTGCTGTCAAGGGGTTTTTGTAAAAAGTTTCCGCTTTCTCTGTCCCGGCCCACACGCGTTGAAAAGCTGCCGGTCTCATGATATAGTATAGTTATCTTTATTCTTCATATCATTCTGAACAACAAACGACACTATGATTTCAACCAACTTTTCTTCTCTCGTGGAAAACATCCGTGCTTTACTGGCCGCTCACCCGGAGCGGCCGGTGCTGGCGGCGCTGGACGGCCGGTGCGGCAGCGGCAAAACCACCCTGGCGGCGCAGCTGGCAGAGCGTTTTCCCGACAGCATCACCCTGCACACGGATGACTTCTATCTCCCCCCTGCCCTGCGCATCGCCGGCTGGGAGCAGACTCCCTGTGCCAATATGGACCTTGTCCGCCTGCGGGACGAAGCGCTGACCCCCGCCCGGGCCGGGCAGGCCGTGCCCTACCGGGCCTACTCCTGCCGGGAGGGGACATATCTTCCCCCGAAGCTCCTGCCCTCCCGGCCGCTGATCCTGATCGAGGGCAGTTACAGCCATCACCCCGCCCTTGCCGAATTCTATGCCCTGCGGGTCTTTGTCACCTGCTCCAGAGCCGAGCAGGCCCGCCGCCTGCAGGCCCGGGAGGGAACGCACTATTCCGCCTTCGTCTCCCGGTGGATCCCGCTGGAAGAGGGCTACTTTGCGGCGTATCAGACCGAGCAGAACGCGGACCTCGTGATCGACACCACTGCTCTCTGTTAATTTTTTGAAAATTTGCCGCAGTCCTATCTCCAAAGCAGCCCCGAACTATGGTATAATTTGGGTGATATCAAACAACTTCCGGGGGAAGGAGAACATTATGGAGCATTTTGTGGAATTTGAGGATGTTTCCAAATATTATCAGACCGGCAGTGTCCGCATCGCGGCGGCCGATCATCTGAATTTCTATGTGAACAAGGGGGAGTTCTGCGTCATCGTGGGCCCCTCCGGCGCAGGAAAGACCACCCTGCTGAACATTCTGGGCGGCATGGATACCTGCGACGAGGGCCACGTCTGGCTGGACGGGCAGGACGTGAGCCGCTTCAGCGAGCGGGAACTCACCACCTACCGGCGGTACGATGTGGGGTTCGTGTTCCAGTTCTACAATCTGGTGCAGAATCTGACCGCGCTGGAAAACGTGGAGCTGGCCAGCGAGATCTGCCGGAACCCGCTGGACCCCGCCGCCACGCTGGAAAGCGTGGGCCTGGGGCAGCGGCTGAACAACTTCCCGGCGCAGCTGTCCGGCGGCGAACAGCAGCGGGTCTCCATCGCCCGGGCGCTGGCCAAGAACCCCAAGCTCCTGCTCTGCGACGAGCCCACCGGTGCGTTGGACTACAAGACCGGCAAACAGGTGCTGGCTCTTCTGCAGCACACCTGCCGCGAGACCGGCCGCACCGTCATCGTCATCACCCACAACACGGCCCTGACCGCCATGGCCGACCGGGTCATCCAGGTCAAGAGCGGCTGCATCCAGTCCAACCGGGTCAACGAGCATCCCGTTCCCGTCGAACAGATCGAGTGGTGATACCATGCAGAAAAGCTATCGTAAAAACATCCAGCGGGATCTGAAGAGCAACCTGAACCGGTTTCTGTCCCTGTTCGGCATCGTGGCCCTGGGGGTCATGATCCTCACCGGCCTGATGAGCTTTGCCCCCAGTATGCGCGCCGCCGGGCAGAAATACTACACGGAGCAGAACGTCTTTGACCTGCGGGTGCTGTCCACGCTGGGCCTCTCGGAGGAGGACATCTCCGCCATCGCCTCCACCGAGGGCGTCAGCACCATCCAGCCCGTCAAGTATCTGGATGCGGTGGGCCGGTGGTCCACCTCCACGGACGGTGCCGTGCTGCGGGTGCAGCAGCTCCCGGCAGACCCGGCCGACGAGAGCGAGGACAACATGAACCGGCTGACCCTTCTGGAGGGCCGGATGCCGGAAGCCGCCGACGAATGCGTGGTGCAGGTCCTGGGCCACGGCGATGCCATCCCCCTGGGCACCACCCTGACCCTGCCGGACGACACCGAAAACATTGCCCACACGGAATACACCGTGGTGGGCCGGGTGCAGGACCCTCAGTATTTTTCTTCCAGTCAGGAGACCACCACCGCCGGAGACGGCGTACTGGACGCCTTCGTGTTCGTTCCGGAGGGCGAACTGACCGCCGATTATTATACCGTCTGTTATCTGAAAGTTGCAGATGCCGCACAGTATGACAATTATTCTGAGGAATACCAGGACGCGGTGGACGCCGTGGCCGACCGGCTGACAGATATCAGCGAGGGACGGTGTTCCATCCGCCGGGCCCAGCTCATTGATGACGCCAACGCCAGGCTGGACGATGCAAAACAGACCTACAACGAGCAGAAGGCCGAAGCCGAACGGCAGTTCGCGGAAGCCGAACAGAAACTGGACGACGCCCAGAAACAGCTGGACGACGCCAAGGCCCAGCTGGACGCCGGGGAGGCCGAACTGACCGCCCAGAAAGCCGCCCTGCCCGACACCATGCAGAACGGTGCCGACGCTCTGGTCACCAGCGAGGAGCAGGTGCTGGAATTTGAAGACCAGCTCCAGCAGATCGAACTTCTGGTCAACCTGAAGCAGGTGGCCGACCCCCTGCTGACCTACGCTGAGACCGCCCTGAACAATGCACAGCACGCGCTGGACGAGGCCGAACCCGAAGATGAGGAGTACACCGAGCTGCGGGATGCTCTTGCCAAGGCGCAGGCTGCCTACGACAATATCAATGGCCAACTCACCGGCTATCAGGCCCAGCTGGATGCCGGCAAACAGCAGATGTACGCACAGGGGCTCATCTCCTCCCCCAGCCTGTCCAACGCCGACCTTGTCACCGAGGCCAAGGCCGCCCTGCGCCGGATGAAGGTCCAGCTGCTGCAGGGGCAGCTCCAGCTCACCACCGGCACCGCCAGCGCCTACACCCAGTTCGATGCCGCCCGCACCAAGCTGGACGAGGGCTGGGAGGAATACAACTCCGGCAAGGAGCAGCTGGAAGCTTCCCGCACCGAGTACGAGACCCAGAAGGCCGATGCCGAGCAGAAGCTGGCCGACGGCCAGCAGCAGATCACCGATGCCGAAGAGCAGATCGCCGACATCCAGTCCGGCGAGTGGTATGTGCTGGACCGGGGCAGCTCCATGAGTCTTGTCACCTTTGAGCAGTATGCCGACCGGATGGACGCCATCGCCCGGGTGTTCCCGGTGTTCTTCTTCCTCGTGGCCGCACTGGTGGCTTCCACCACCATGACCCGCATGGTGGACGAGAACCGGCTCCAGCTCGGCACCCTGAAGGCGCTGGGCTACTCCGGCGCTTCCATCGCAGGCAAGTACCTGTTCTACGGCATCGCCGCCAGTGTGCTGGGCAGCATCGTGGGCATGGCGGTGGGCTTCATCGTGTTCCCGTCCATCATCTGGTACGCCTACCGCACCGTGATGTTCACCCTGCCCACCTTCCACCTCCGCTTCTACCCGGGCATGGCCGCCGCCAGTGTGGCCCTCAGCGCCGCGGTCATCGGCCTTGCCACCCTTCAGGCCTGCCGTGCCTGCCTGAAGGAAAAGACTGCCGCCCTGCTGCTGCCCCGGGCCCCTGCCGTAGGCAAGCGGATCTTCCTGGAGTACCTGACCCCGCTGTGGAAGCGGATGAGCTTCTCCCAGAAGACCACCGCCCGGAACCTGTTCCGGTACAAGAAGCGCTTCTTCATGACCGTTCTGGGCGTGGCAGGCTGCACGGCCCTGCTCCTCATCGGCTTCGGCATCCAGGACTCCCTGCTGCCCATGCTGAACAAGCAGACCACCGAGCTGACTCACTGCGACCTCACCATCACCCTCAGCGACGAAAAGGCCCTGACGACCGAGAACGGTCTGGGGGACCTGCTGGCTTCCGATACCGGGATCTCCAGCTGGGGCCGCTATTACTCCAAGAGCGTGACCCTCTACAACGCCAACGGTGACAAGGATACCGTCAGCATCGTCGCCGCCGAGGACGAACAGCAGATGACCCAGTACTTCACCTTCCGCACCCGGAAGGGCCACAAGGAAGTCCCCTTCGATGACAGCAGCGTCATCCTGACCGAAAAGACCGCC
The DNA here is from genome assembly GCA_934526125.1 of uncultured Faecalibacterium sp. Classification (GTDB taxonomy): domain Bacteria; phylum Bacillota; class Clostridia; order Oscillospirales; family Ruminococcaceae; genus Faecalibacterium. The sequence goes on from CAKSZU010000001.1 coordinate 50,207, forward strand.
GAGCGGCTGGGCCTTTCCATCGGTGACACCTTCGAGGTGGAGACCGCCGACGGAAGCCGGAAATCCCTGACTCTGACCGGCATCACCGAGAACTATGTCTTTACCCGGCTCTACCTCTCCCAGAGCCAGCTGAAGGCCCTGAACGGCGGCACTCTGCCGGAGTGGAACACCGTCTACGGCCTGACCGACTGCCCCACCGACACGGCCCGGGACACCCTGCGCACCAGCATCCTGGCCTGCAACTATGTCAGCAGCGTCTCCTTCATTGAGGACATCACCCAGATGTTCGACGGCCTGATCGGCTGCCTGAACTATGTGGTCATCCTGGTCATCGTCTGCGCCGCCGCCCTGGCCGCCGTGGTACTCTACAACCTCATCAGCGTCAACCTGGGCGAGCGCAAAAAGGAGCTGGCCACCATCAAGGTGCTGGGCTTCTACGACAAGGAAATCTACCGCTACATCTTCCGGGAGATCGACCTGCTGTCCTTCCTGGGCTCTCTGGTGGGACTGCTGCTGGGTGTTCCCCTGCACCAGTTCATCATCCGCACCGTGGAGATGGACCAGATGATGTTCATCCGCTCCATTGCCCCCCGCAGCTTCGTGTTCAGCGTGGCGCTGACCATGCTCTTCAACTTCGTGGTCTGCCGCCTGATGCGCCGCCACGTCCGCAGCATCAGCATGGTGGAAAGCATGAAAGCACCGGAGTGAGACTGCTTTTCCCACACAAAACAACGCCCGCCGGGCTGGTATTTTCGTACCTGCCCGGCGGGCGCTTCTTGTTTTATGCTTTATGGGATTTGTTTCAGGCTTCGGACACTCAGCCGCCCAGATAGGCGTTGCGGACCCGCTCATTGGTCAGCAGCTCGGCACCGGTGCCCTCCATGACCACACGGCCGGTCTCCAGAACGTAGGCACGGTCGGCCACGGAAAGGGCCATCTGTGCGTTCTGCTCCACCAGCAGGATGGTCATGCCCTCCTTGTGGATGTTCCGGATGATGTCGAAGATCTCCTGCACCAGCAGGGGCGACAGGCCCATGGAGGGCTCATCCAGCATCAGCATGGAGGCGTTGCTCATCAGGGCGCGGCCCATGGCCAGCATCTGCTGCTCGCCTCCGGACATGGTACCGGCCAGCTGCTTGCGGCGCTCCTTCAGGCGGGGGAACAGCTCAAAGACCTTTTCCTTGTTGGGGGCAATGGTAGAAGCCGACTGGGTGTAAGCACCCATATCCAGGTTCTCCTCCACGGTCATGTGCAGGAACACATGGCGTCCCTCGGGCACATGGGCCAGGCCCGCTTCCACGATCTTGTGGGCGCGGACGCCCTTGATGCTCTTGCCCTTGTAAAGGATATCTCCGGTCTTGGGGTGAAGCAGACCCGAGACGGTCTTCAGGGTGGTGGATTTTCCGGCACCGTTGGCACCGATCAGGGTCACGATCTCGCCCTCGTGGACCTCGAACGAGACCCCTTTGACGGCGTGGATGTTGCCGTAATAAACGTTGATATCATCGACCTTCAGCATACTGTCTGCCATCGGTTCAGCCCTCCTTCTTGCCCAGATAGGCCTCAATGACCTGGGGATTGTTGCGGATCTCATCCGGGGTGCCCTTGGCAATGATCCGGCCGAAGTTCAGCACGGCGATGCCCTCGCAGATGCCCATGACCAGGCTCATATCATGCTCGATCAGCAGCACGGCAATGTTGAACTCATCGCGGATGCGGCGGATGGTCTCGGTCAGCTCTGCAGTCTCGGAGGGGTTCATACCGGCGGCAGGCTCGTCCAGAAGCAGCAGCTTCGGGCTGGTGGCCAGTGCGCGCATGATCTCCAGTCGGCGCTGTGCGCCGTAGGGCAGGCTGCCTGCCGGCGTATCGGCCAGATCTGCCATGTGGAAGATGTCCAGCAGCTCAAAGGCGCGCTCGGTGCAGCGCTTTTCTTCCTTCCAGTAGTTGGGCAGGCGGATCAGGGAGGAGGCCAGATCGTACTTCATGGACTCGTGCAGGCCCACCTTGATGTTGTCGATGACGCTCAGTTCCTTGAACAGACGGATGTTCTGGAAGGTACGGGCCAC
>CAKSZU010000002.1 GCA_934526125.1 uncultured Faecalibacterium sp.
GTGAAGATCGCCTCCAAGATGGGCATCTCCACCATCCAGAGCTACCAGAGCAGCCAGATCTTTGAGGCGGTCGGCATTTCGAAGGAAGTCATCGACAAGTACTTCACCGGCACGGTGAGCCGGGTGGGCGGCATCGATCTGGAGGATATCCAGGCCGATGTGGAAGCCGCCCACAACGCAGCCTTTGACCCGCTGGGTCTGGACATCAACATGGAGCTGGCCGACGGCGGTGCCCACAAGTTCCGCAGCGGCAAGGAAGAACATCTGTTCAACCCCCAGACCATCCATCTGTTCCAGAAAGCCTGCTTCACCAACGATTACAGCGCCTTCAAGGACTTCACCCGCACGGTGGACAACATGGGCGAGGAGGGCGTACATCTGCGCAGCCTGCTGGACTTCAGCTACGACCCCAACGGCGGTGTGCCGCTGGAGGAGGTCGAGCCGGTCAGCTCCATCGTCAAGCGGTTCAAGGCCGCTGCCATGAGCTACGGTGCCCTGAGCAGCGAAGCCCACGAGACCATTGCCATCGCCCTGAACCGTCTGGGCGGCCGCAGCAACACCGGCGAGGGCGGCGAGCCCGAGGACCGCTACCACAGCGAGAGCAATTCCAAGATCAAGCAGGTGGCTTCGGCCCGGTTCGGCGTCACCAGCAAGTATCTGGTCTCTGCCGAAGAGATCCAGATCAAGCTGGCACAGGGCGCAAAGCCCGGCGAGGGCGGCAACCTGCCCGGTGCCAAGGTCTACCCCTGGATCGCCAAGACCCGTCACAGCACCACCGGTGTGGGCCTGATCTCTCCCCCGCCTCATCATGATATCTACTCCATTGAGGATCTGGCCGAGCTGATCTATGACCTGAAGAACGCCAACCGGAACGCCAACATCAACGTCAAGCTGGTCAGCGAGGCCGGTGTCGGCACCATCGCTGCCGGTGTGGCCAAGGGCGGCGCACAGGTCATTCTGGTGTCCGGCTACGACGGCGGCACCGGTGCTGCCCCCCGCACCTCCATCAAGAACGCCGGTCTGCCCTGGGAGCTGGGCATCGCCGAGACCCACCAGACCCTGATCCTCAACGGCCTGCGCAGCCGGGTCCGGATCGAGAGCGACTCCAAGCTGCTGAGCGGTCGGGACGTTGCCATCAGCTGCATGCTGGGTGCCGAGGAGTTCGGCTTCGGCACCTCCCTGCTGATGTGCGAGGGCTGCGTCATGATGCGCGTCTGCAACCTCGACACCTGTCCCATGGGCATCTGCACCCAGAACCCCGAGCTGCGCAAGCGGTTCAAGGGCAAGCCGGAGTACATCATCAACTACCTGACCTTCGTGGCGCAGGAGCTGCGGGAGTACATGGCAAAGCTGGGCGTCCGCACCATGGATGAGCTGGTGGGCCGCACCGACCTGCTCCATGTCAAGCCCGGCGCACCCGGCAGCCGCACGGCCAAGATGAACCTGGACTGCATCCTCCACAACCCCGCCATCACCAACAGCAACGTCCACTTTGTCCCGGCGGATACCTACGACTTCCATCTGGAAAACACGCTGGACATGAAGGTCCTGATGAAGAAGTTCCGCCTGAACAGCAAGACGCCCCAGAGCGTGAAGCTGGAGGTCTCCAACACCGACCGCGCCTTCGGTGCCATCTTCGGCAGCGAGATCACCCGCAAATACGGCGACACCCTGCCCGATGACGTCTATACCGCCGATTGCACCGGCGCAGGCGGCCAGAGCTTCGGTGCCTTCATCCCCAAGGGCCTGACCCTGAAGCTGACCGGCGACTGCAACGACTACATGGGCAAGGGCCTGTCCGGCGGCAAGATCATCGTCCGCCCGCCCGAGGGCATCACCTACAAGCCGGAGGAGAATATCATCACCGGCAACGTGGCCCTGTATGGTGCCACCAGCGGCAAGGCCTTTGTCTCCGGCGTGGCCGGTGAGCGCTTCTGCGTCCGCAACTCCGGCGCGACCGCCGTGGTCGAGGGCGTGGGCGACCACGGCTGCGAGTACATGACCGGCGGCACCGTTGTGGTGCTGGGCCAGACCGGCAAGAACTTTGCAGCCGGCATGACCGGCGGCATCGCCTACGTTCTGGACGAAAACTGGGATTTCTACCAGCGGGTCAACAAGGAGACCGTCAGCCTTGAGCCGGTGGAGCACAAGTACGATGTGGCCACCCTGAAAGAGCTGATCCGGGAGCATGTGGAAGCCACCGGCTCCCCCCGCGGCAAGGAGATCCTGGACAACTTCAGCGAGTACCTGCCCAAGTTCAAGAAAGTCCTTCCCTACGACTATGACCGGATGCTCCGGGTGATCGCCTCCATGGAGGAGCGCGGCCTGGACGGCGAACAGGCACAGATCGAAGCATTCTACGCTGTGCAGAAAAAGAAGTAAGGAGGGGAACATCATGGGCAAGAACACTGGATTTATGGATTATACCCGCAAGACCAGCACGGATGTTCCGCCGCTGGAGCGGATCGAGAATTTCAACGAGTTTCACGTCTGGCTCTCCCGGGAGGAGCAGCAGACCCAGGCAGCCCGCTGCATGGACTGCGGCGTCCCCTTCTGTCAGGCCGGGATGATGATCGGCGGCATGGCCTCCGGCTGCCCGCTGAACAACCTGATCCCGGAGTGGAACGACCTGATCTATCAGGGCAAGTGGGAGCTGGCCCTCCACCGCCTGCGCGCCACCAACCGCTTCCCCGAGTTCACCAGCCGGGTCTGCCCCGCCCTGTGCGAGGCCGCCTGCACCTGCGGGGATGTGACCGGCAGCAGCGTCACCGTGCGGGAGAACGAACACGCCATCGTGGAGACCGGCTATGCCAAAGGCTGGCTCCATGCCGCCCCGCCTCCGGCCCGCACCGGCAAGAGCGTTGCCGTCATCGGCAGCGGCCCTTCCGGCCTGTCGGTAGCCGAGTACCTGAACATCCGGGGCCATGCCGTCACCGTGTTCGAGCGCGCCGACCGCGTGGGCGGTCTGCTGATGTACGGCATCCCCAACATGAAGCTGGACAAATCCGTCATCGAGCGCCGCATCAAGATCATGCAGGCCGAGGGCGTGGAGTTCCGCACCAACATGGACATCGGCGGCGCTGTGGCCGCTGAGGACATCCTGAATCAGTACGACGCCGTGGTACTCTGCTGCGGTGCCAAGAAGGCCCGGGACCTGAACGTGCCAGGCCGGGATGCCAACGGCGTCCACTTTGCCGTGGACTATCTGACCAGCGTGACAAAGAGCCTGCTGGACAGCCAGTTCGCAGACGGCAGGGCCATCGATGCAAAGGGCAAGAACGTCCTGGTCATCGGCGGCGGCGACACCGGCAACGACTGCCAGGGCACGGCCCTGCGGCAGGGCTGCAACGATCTGGCGGCACTGGAAATGATGCCCCAGCCCCCAAAAGAGCGCACTGCCTCCAACCCCTGGCCCGAGTGGCCCCGGGTGCTGAAGGTGGACTACGGCCAGACCGAGTGCCTTGCAAAGTTCGGCAAGGACCCCCGCGTCTACCAGACCACCGTCAAGGAGTTCCTGAAGGACGAAGCCGGGAATCTGACCGGTGCGGTCATCTCCTACCTCAAGCCCCAGCGCGACCCCGACACCGGCCGCACCAGCATGGTGCCCACCGGTGAGGAGTTCATCTATGACTGCCAGCTGGCCTTCATCGCCGCCGGTTTTGTGGGCTGTGAGAACTATGTGGCCGATGCCTTCGGCGTCAGCCTGACCAAGCGCGGCTGTGTGGATACCGATCATTTCCGCACCAACGTGGAAAAGGTCTTTGCCTGCGGCGATATGCGCCGGGGCCAGAGCCTTGTGGTCTGGGGCCTGCGCGAGGGCCGCGACTGCGCCGCCGAGGTAGACCGCTACCTCATGGGCTACACCAACCTGTAACCCTCCTGATCCGCCATTCTCTTTCCTATCCTAAACAAGCAAAAGCGGAAGCCTTTGACCGGGCTTCCGCTTTTGCTTTGTTATTCGTACTCTCTGATCTTCTTCACCAGCAGATACCGGTCATACCCGCCGTACATCTCGCGGCGGGCGGCGATGGCAAAGCCGCTGGCAAGGGCGTTGTTCAGGCTGTAACGGTTTTCCGGGCTGACGGTCGCCCCGATGGCGGTGATGCCGGGGCGGAGGAGCGGCAGGGCGGCTTCCAGCAGTCTGCACTGCAGGCCGTTGCCCCGCCAGTCCGGGTGGACCACGGCGCTGTCCGCGTTGGCCCAGTGTTCCCACTCCGCCGGAGGGATGCCCAGAAAAGCGGCGTAGTTGTGTTCACTTGCGCCGCAGTAGCGCAGGATGAAGTAGGCCCCCAGCCGCGGCCCGTCAAAGACCCCGAGGCAGAGGTCGTCCGTCAGGTAAGCGGTGAGGTTTTCCAGCGTGTCGGGCACGAACTGCTCCGGGTGGGGCATGGCCGCCCGTACTTCGTTCTGCAGCGCAAAGAAGGCCGGGGCATCCGCCGGGCCGCAGCGGCGCAGGGTGACGGGCAGCTGCTCCGGTCTGCCGCAGATTTTTTGCAGGATCATCTGCATTCTGTATTCCCTCCAAAATAAAATCATACTTTGTTCCGGATTCCAGTATAATTGCCATTTGAAACAATGTCAAATCATGTTATAATGGTAGTAAGAAAATCCGCAGGACAGACTTTGTCTGCCCGGGCGGGTCTTCTCAAAGTCCCGGCGGGGGGTCTCCCCGCCCGTGAACCGGAGGATACAGTCCATGAAAGAATCCAGCTCTTCGTCTTCCATCCGCCTGGGCGGCGCGGTCATCAGTGACCGTGTCGTGGCAGCGCTTCTGGAGGAATTGCGCACCGGCCGCTATGCCGATGCAGACCGCCTGCCCGCCGAGGTCGATCTGGCCGCGGAACTCGGGGTCAGCCGTACCGTGATCCGGGACGCGCTGAGCGAGATGGAGCGGGCCGGCTACATCGAGCGGGTGCGGGGCATCGGCACGGTGGTCAACCGCACGGTACTCGGCCTGCGCAGCCGCCTTGACCAGAAGCTGGAATATTATCCGCTGATCCGCAGTTTTGGCAGCTACCCCCACGCCGACGGCATCCAGATCTACCCCATCCGTGCCGGGGCCGAACTGGCCCGGGATCTGGCCATCGCACCGGGGGATGAGGTCATCTGCATCAAGAAGCGGATCCTGGCTGACACCACCCCTGTCATCTACTCCATCGACTATCTGCCCCGCGCCCTGTTCGGCAGCCGGGACTACACCCGCATCGACCTGAGCGGCGGCGTGTTCGATATCCTGGAGCAGGAGTGCAGCCAGCAGATCTCCTCCAACGTGGCCCATCTGAAGGCCAGCTGCGGCGACGAGACCATCCGCGCCGCCATGCGCCTTGCCCCCGGCGAGGCCATGCTGCTGCTGGACGAGATCTGTTTCAACCGTCTGTGCCATCCGGTCATGCGCTCGCTGAGTTATTACACCAACTTCTTCGATTTTTCCATCCTGCGAAAATTACTTTGACGGAGGTAAAAATTCATGCGCCATCTGATCGACCCCCTGGATTTCAGCCCGGAAGAGATCGAGTCTCTCCTGAGCCTGGCCGACCGCATCCGCAGCGATCCCGCTGCCTATCAGGATGTGGCCGCCCACAAGAAGCTTGCCACCCTGTTCTACGAGCCTTCCACCCGCACCCGTCTCTCCTTTGAGGCGGCCATGCTGAACCTGGGCGGCCATGTGCTGGGCTTCCCCAGTGAAACGGTCTCCAGTGCATCCAAGGGCGAAAGCGTCGCAGACACCATCCGCGTGGTCTCCTGCTACGCCGATATCGTGGCCATGCGCCATCCCAAAGAGGGCGCACCGCTCCGTGCCTCCCGCTACTCCCGCATCCCGGTCATCAACGCCGGTGACGGCGGCCACCAGCACCCCACCCAGACCATGACCGACCTGATGACCATCCGCAGCCGGATGGGCCGTCTGGACGATCTGACCATCGGCCTGTGCGGCGACCTGAAGTTCGGCCGCACCGTCCACTCCCTCATCAAGACCATGGCCCGCTGCAAGAACATCCGATTCGTCCTCATCAGCCCGGAAGAGCTGCGGGTGCCGGACTACATCGTCAAGGATGTGCTGGAGGCCAACGGCATCGAGTACCGCGAGACCCGCAGCCTGGAGGAGTCCATGCCCGATCTGGACATCCTCTACATGACCCGTGTGCAGAAAGAGCGCTTCTTCAACGAGGAGGACTATATCCGCCTGAAGAACAGCTACATTCTGACCAGCGAGAAGATGCTGCTGGCCAAGAAGAACATGGCTGTGCTGCACCCCCTGCCCCGTGTCAACGAGATCGCACTGGATGTGGACGATGACCCCCGCGCTGCCTACTTCGAGCAGGTGCAGAACGGCGTTTACGTCCGTATGGCACTGATCATGACGCTGCTGGGTCTTGCCGACCCCAAGGCACCGAAGGAGGGCAACTGATATGCTGAACATTGACGAGATCCAGAACGGCATCGTGATCGATCACATCAAGGCCGGCACCGCCGTGGGCCTGATGGAACTGCTGGGCATCACCGGCAACCGGACCGCCAGCGTGGCCCTGATCCAGAACGCCCGCTCCCACAAGGCCGAGTGCGGCCGCAAGGATATCATCAAGGTGGAGGGTGACGCCTCCTGGCTGAACCTGGACGTTCTGGCCTACCTTGACCCCGACATCAGCGTCACCGTCATTGAGAACGGCAAGGCTGTCAAGAAGGAAAAGCCCCAGCCCCCCAAGCGTCTGGTGAACATCGTGCGGTGCAAAAATCCCCGCTGCATCTCCTCCATCGAGGAAGAGTGCGACCAGATCTTCGAGCTGAGTTCCAACGGCAAGTACCGCTGCATCTACTGCGAGCAGGAGCTGCAGGTAATGCCCAAATAAAGACCCCTGAAACCGACAAAGAGGTGGACCGCTGTGCGGCCCACCTCTTTTTGCGCTGCGTTACTTTACAAAATCCTCCCGCATGGGGGTGAAGATATCCAGAAGGACACCGGCCTCGGTGCAGACGCAGCCATGCTCCACGCCGTCTTCCTTCAGGATCGTGTCCCCTGCCCGGACGGTGCGGGTGACGCCGTCCACGGTGAATTCAAAGGCCCCGGAGACCACATAGGTGATCTGGGTATGGGGGTGGTGGTGCAGCGCACCCACGGCCCCCTTTTCAAAGGTATTCTCCACGCACATCAGGCCGTCGGTATAGGCCAGCACCCGGCGGGTGACCCCCGCCCCGGCCGCCTGCGGCAGGGCGTCCGCATGAAAGACCCAGCGCTGTTTCTTTTCCGGCAGATTCATCCAAAATCTCCTCTTTCTTCCCGGCAAAAGCCGTTTTTGGTTTCCGCTCCTATTATAAGAGGATCGCCCGCCTCTGACAAGGGGGGAAAAATAAAAAGCCCAACGAAGCTCTCTCCAGCCATGTACCCGCGGGCATTCCGTTCCTGCAAACTGCCCGGTGGACACGGTGCTTAGTAGAGGTTCTCTATAAACAGCAATTCCCCAATTGCTGTCAAGAGCTTCGTCAGACTTTCTCAGTAAAGACTTCCCGGTGCCGCCACACACGCTTGCGGCCCGGCAACTCCCGTTCCTGTGCATCCGGATCTCTCCGGCCGCAATTGCACACTCCGGGAAGCGATCCTGCCTTAACCTGACTTTATCATACCAGATGCGGCCGGAAGTTTCATCAAAAATGTCATATTCTGCGGGGCAGGATGTCATAAACCGCGGATTGGGATGGTACAGGTGAAGCGGAACCAGTTCTCCCGGCAGCTGATGGTATATTCGCCGCCGTAGGCCGCCAGAACGTCCTTCACGTTCCACAGCCCGATGCCGTGGCCCGGCTCCTTTTTGGTGGTGCGGGGCAGCTGGCCGTCGGTCAGGTCGAGGTTTTTCTGCACCCGGTTCCGCACCGAGAGTACCACTTCCTGCTCGTTTTTCCGCGCCCGGACATAGACCTCCGGCGGGTCGGCCTTGGCGGCGGCGTCGATGGCATTGTTCAGCAGGTTGGAGAACACCAGCACAAGGTCGGTCTTTTCCATGGGCAGGTCCCGCAGATCCGGCAGGTCGAAGTAGACCATGACCCCGCGTCGGGAGGCTTCCTCGTACTTTTTGCTGAGCAGGGCGTCCAACAGCGGGTTGTGGGTGTTCATGATGGTGGTATTGGATGCGATGATCCTGGTCAGGGAGGCCAGATAGGCCTTGGCCCCCTCGTAGTCCTCCTGCTGGAGCAGCAGGGCCAGGGCATCGGTATGGTTGGTGAACTCATGGGTCAGCCGCCGCTGGGTGGTGTAGGACTCCAACAGGGCTTCGGCGCTCTCCTTTTCCCGCACAGCCTCGATCTGCAGTTCCTGCTGCTGGACCACCTGTTCGTTGAACATCTGCACGATGCACAGGTGGATCAGTACCGCCACGGTCAGGCCCAGCGTCAGCAGGATATTCAGGAAGGTCGGCTTCTCCCCGCTGCCGGTGATCATCAGGACGATGTTCAGCACCACCACGATGCCGGGGAAGAAGGACATCACCAGCGCCTGCAGCGGGCTCAGGGCCCGTTCCATCCGCCAGCGGCGGGCAAAGTAAGCCACCGCCGCCGCTGTGATCAGGTTGGTCAGACACAGTGCCACAAGGCACCCCGGATTGCGCCAGTTCTGACTGGTGGGGACGTTCCGGAGCCAGGCGTAGGTGAAGCTGACTGTGTTCTCCGCCAGCAGGCACATGGTGCCGTTGATCAGGCAGGTCATCAGCTTCTGAGGCAGTCGGCCGCCGAAGAGCAGCGTCGAGAGCAGCAGATAGAGCAGGTTGAGCAGGATCGACCGAACATTGAAAAAGCCGACATCGAACCGCATGGAGACCGCCAGCATACCCAGTGCCATCAGAAAGGCCCACAGACACGGATGCCGGACCCGGTCTCTCCTGCCAAGGCAGGCATAATCCACCAGAATGAACCCCAGCCACTGGCTGATGCAGACGCTGTGCCCCGCCACGAGCCAGATTATTTCCTCACTCATCGCCGTACTGTCCCTTCCATTCCAGATAGGTCCCCCGGATGGCCGCATAGCCGTTCCGGCTGACCCCCAGCTCCACCCCATTGCGCAGGGTAACCTGATAGCCGCTGATCTGCCGGATGTACTTCATGTTGACTACATAGCTCCGCCCCACCCGGAGGAAGCCGTTTTCAAACAGCTCCCGGGGAAGGTCGGTCAGCTTGCCGTAGTAGGAGCAGACGGGCTGATGGGCCGCGTCGCCGTAGACGTTGATCTTCCGCAGGTCGCTCTCAAGGTAATAGATGCTGTCGTAGGGCAGCTCGGTCTCGGTGCGGTTCTGGCGGATGGTCAGGGTCTTGGGCCCCCTGCGGGCCTGCTCGCAGAGGAAGGAGTCCAGGCAGCTGGGCAGCTGCCGCTCCAGATCCCGCTTGAGGATGTAGCGGAAGGCGTTGACGGTGTACCCCTCCGGCGCAAATTCCAGATAGGCCGAGATGTAGATCAGGCAGATCTCCGGGCTGCGCTGCCGCAGCTGGCGCCCCAGCGAGATGCCGTTCATGGTCTCCAGATCCACATCCAGCAGCGCCGCCTGATATCGGTCCGGGTCCGGCAGGGCCAGCGCTTCCTCCCCGCGGGTGCAGACGGTACACTCCGCCGGGACGCCCCGCGTCCGGAGATAACTGCAGACCAGCTGCTCCACCCGGGCCGCCATGGCCGCGTCGTCGTCACAGATCAAGAAATTCATAGGTCCCTCCCTGATGTATCTGTCAGATCAAAAAAGCAGGCTCTCCCGAACGAAGTGCCTGCCTCTGTCCTCTGCCGGATCAGGCAAAGAATTTGTCGTAGATGCCGAAACAGAAGATGAACAGGACGATGACAGGCAGACCGTAGGTCAGGTAGCCCCGCATCCAGTCGTGGATCTTCAGGCCGTCGCCGGTGTTGACCTCTTTCTTGTAGTTGTCCCAGCCCCAGCCGTAGCGGGAGGTGCAGAACAGCAGGTAGACCAGCGAGCCCAGCGGCAGGAACAGGTTGCTGACCAGGAAATCCTCCAGATCCAGCACAGCGCCGCCGAACACGGCAAAGCCGTCCCATGCCCAGACGTTGTAGCCCAGCACACAGGGCAGGGAGAGCAGGATGATGAGGAACAGGTTGACGAAGCTGGACTTCTTCCGGCTGCAGCCGGTCAGCTCCATGCCGCAGCAGATGATGTTCTCAAAGACAGCCAGCACGGTGGACAGGGCCGCAAAGGCCATGAACAGGAAGAACAGGCTGCCCCACAGACGGCCCATGGCCATGTTGGCAAAGATGTTGGGCAGGGTGATGAAGATCAGGCTGGGGCCTGCGGTCTGGTCCACCCCGAAGGTGAAGCAGGCCGGGAAGATGATCAGGCCTGCGGTGATGGCCACGAAGGTATCCAGCACCACCACGCGGACGCTCTCGCCCAGCAGGGAGTGTTCCTTGCCGATGTAGCTGCCGAAGATGGCCATGGCACCGATGCCCAGGCTCAGGGTGAAGAAAGCCTGGTTCATGGCACCCACCAGCGTATTGATGATGCCAACTTCCTTCATCCGCTCAAAGTCGGGCACCAGGAAGAAGGACAGGCCCTCCTTTGCGCCGTCCATGAACAGGCTGTTGACAGCCAGGATCATCATGATGATCAGCAGGGCGATCATCATGACCTTGGTCACCCGTTCCAGACCGTTCTGCAGGCCCTTGGCGCAGACCAGGATGCTCAGCACCACCACGAAGACCATCCAGAAGGCCATGATGCCGGGGCTGGCCAGCATCTCGGTAAACTTGCCCGCCACTTCGTCCGCGTTCAGGCCGGAGAGCTTTCCGGCGGCGGTCATGTAGAAATAGTGCAGCATCCAGCCGGCCACCGTGGTGTAGAACATCATCAGCAGGTAGCAGCCGATCAGGGTGAAATAGCCGTGGATATGCCACTTCTGGCCCGGCTTCTCCAGCGCCTGATAGGCGCGCACCGGGCTCTTGCGGGAAGCGCGGCCCACGGCAAATTCCATGGTCATGATGGGCAGGCCCAAGATGACGAGGAACAGCAGGTAGAACAGCACGAAGGCACCGCCGCCGCCCTGTCCCGCCATATAGGGAAATTTCCAGACATTGCCAATGCCGATGGCGCATCCCGCCGAGAGCAGGATGAAGCCCAGCCGCGATTTCAGGGTTTCTCGTTCCATGATAGATTTATTCTCCTCCAGGTTATGCGATCCGCTGTCCGTTCTCGCACAAAAACGGACAGAACAATTTTATTATAGCATCAACCTGCCCGGATTTGTAGTGCCATTTTCGTATTTTTTCGGCATTTCGGGGCCGAAATGGGCCGGACGGCTTGCAAATCCGGCCTGCATTGTATAAAATAGATGGGACAAAAAATGGCGAAAGGAGCGCATGGGGATGATCTCGGACGAAACAGCCTACCGGCAGTACCTTGACGGTGACGAGGCCGCGGCGCAGATCCTTGTGGAACGGTACGGCGACCCGCTGACGCTCTATATCAACGGCATGCTGGGCGACATCCACGAGGGGGAGGATCTGATGATCGAAGCCTTTGCCCAGATCTTCGCCAAGGAGCGGCCGATCCGGGCAGACGGCAGCTTCAAAGCTTACCTTTATAAGACGGCCCGCAACCTTGCCCTCCGCAGCCGGAGCCGGCACCGGCTGTTCCTGCCGCTGGAATCGCTGCCCTTTGAGCTGCCGGACCCGGAACAGACCGACACCGGCCTGCTGCGCACCGAGCAGAACCGCCAGCTCTATGCGGCTCTGGGCAGGCTGAAACCGGAATATCGGGAAACGCTTTATCTGATCTATTTTGAGGACCTGAGCTACCGGGAAGCGGCCAGAGTGCTGGGCCGCACCGAGCAGCAGGTGACCAATCTGGTCTACCGGGGCCGTCAGCGGCTCCGTCAGCTTCTGGAACAGGAGGGATACCAACATGAGAACTGATACCGAACGTACGCAGCAGATCCTGCACCGCACCGCCCAGCTGAAGCGGGCACGGCAGGTGCGGCGGCAGCATCTCACCGAGCTGGGCTGCGCAGCGGCCTGCCTTGCGCTGGTGGTCTGCATCGGGGCATGGATGCCAGGCTGGGTGGGCACCCCGGTGGCCGTTTCCGCCTCGGTGGGCGGGACCGCCAGCATCCTGGGGCAGGGCTCGGCCGGCGGATACATTCTGGTGGGCCTGCTCTCCTTCCTGCTGGGTTCCTGCGTGACCATCCTGCTCTACCGCCTGCGCCGCCGCAGTGAGAAAAAGCAGCAGACGGGAGAACACCATGAACTTTGAGGTCATCGACAACACCTTTCAGGTCCTGGTGCTGCTGGGCATGGCGCTGGCATCGTTCTACTTTGCCCTGCACCGGCTCAGCCGTGCCTGCCTGATCCTTGCCTTCGGCTACGCCAGCTTTGCGCTGGGGACGCTGTACTACCTGCTCTACCTGACTATCATGGGCTTCTCGCCCCAGATCTTCTATGTGGCCGAATGTGCCTGGATGGCCGCCTATCTGTTCTTTCTCTCGCTGGAGATCCTCTACTGGGAGAAGCTCCACCCGGCTTTCTCACCGCTGGCGCTGGTCCTGGGTCTGGCCGCTATGGCCCTCATCATGAAGTTCGAGATCTTCGGTCCCTCTCCCCTGATGTCCGGCGCACTGGCCATCGCGGCCGGAGGGCTGGTCTATCACTGTGTCTCCGACCTGCAGCGGGAGGAAACGCCCCGGCTGTTTGAGCTGTCGTTGCTTCTGCTGGTGGCGCTGCAGATCATCCTGTACATCGTCTCCATCTTCATAAAGGACTACACCCGATTCAATCTTTACTATGTCGTGGACATCGCGCTGACCCTGACCATGGTGGGCCTGCTGCCCCATGTCCTGCACGAGGAGGACCCATGACCTACATCGAAAACATCTTCCTCTGTCTGGCCCTTCCCATGCTGCTCTCGCTCCTGTTCACGGCCGGGTCCTCCCGGCGGTTCACCCTCTTCGCGGTGCTGGGGATGTTCTTCTGCCTGCTGTCGGCCTATGTCAACAGCTTTTTCATGGGGCGGCATCAGGCGGATCTGGTGATGACCGCCATCGAGATCACCCCCGTCTGCGAGGAGATCATGAAGCTGCTGCCCCTGCTGTTCTATTTTCTCATCTTCGAGCCAGATTCCCGCGACCTGCTTCCCTCGGCCATCGGCATCTCCGTGGGGTTTGCCACCTTCGAGAACGTCTGCTACCTGACCGAGCATGGAGCCGGGAGCTTTTTCTTCCTGCTGATCCGGGGCATGAGCGCCGGGGCGCTCCACCTGCTCTGCGGCATCCTGACCGGCCTTGCGCTGGGCTATGTGTTCCGCCGGGCGTGGCTCTCCATCACCGGCACCATCGGCATCCTCTCGGTCTGCATCGTCCTGCACGGCATCTACAACCTGCTGATCACCGCCGAGGGCCCCTGGCAGACCATCGGCTACCTCTCGCCCTCCCTGCTGATCGTCCTGCTGTTCGTGGTGCGGCTTCTGCACCGGGGCAGGCATACGATCTTCCATTGATTTTTCCAGACATCTCACCGGGCCCGCCGCAGGGTCCGGTTTTTTTGTCTAATTTTGCGGTTTGGGTGAAAGGATTTCCGCGTTCCTGTCTTTTAGGAAACAGAGAGGGCAAATAACAGATTCCCTCTGAGCTTTGTGGAAGGGAGGGCTGCCCCATGCCCACACCGGTCAATGACCGAATGCAGAAGATCCTCTGCCGCACCCGTCAGCTCCGCCGGAAACAGGAGCTTCGCAGCAGTGCTGCACTTTCTGCCGTCTGTCTGCTTCTGGCAGGCGGCATCGCTGCCCTGCTGCAGCAGGACTCCGCACCGGGCTGCTCGGTCGTACTGGCCGGGTACGGTGCCGTCCTGCTCCACAGCGGGACCGAAGGCTATGTCGTACTCAGCGTCGTCTCTTTTGTCGTCGGCGCTCTGTTCGCGTTCCTGTGTCTGAGGTACCGGCAGCGCCGCCCGCACTGCCCCCGCGAACACGCCGAAAGCAGGGTCTCTTCTCCGCCCAGCGACCCCGGCCAATCATGAAATGCCTTTTTCAGGCAGCAAAAAAGCCCTGCTGTTCTTCTCCCAGCAGGGCTTTTCTGATGTGTTTGTTCTTTTCTCGGAGCCGATCAGGCGTTGGCCGTCACGCCGCCCTCGACCACCAGTTCATCCTCGTAGTCCAGGCCGTAGGTGTCCACCAGAGTCTCCTCATAGTCGGTATGGAAGAAGTTCTCCTCGCCCAGGGACTTGATCTCGTCATTGATCCAGTCCAGCAGGGTGGTGTTGCCCTGGCTCACAGCGGGAGCAATGGTGTCCTCGCTGCCCAGAGAAGTGATGCCCACGGTGTAGCCGGGGTTCTGGTTTGCAAAGGCGATGACCTCGGTGTTGTCGTTGGCCCAGGCCACGCCGTTGCCGTTCTCCAGTGCGTTCTTGGCGGTAGCATAGGAATCGTACTTCTGCAGGGGAATGTCGGGATACTCCTTAGTCAGGTAGGTCTCGGCGGTGGTGCCGGAGATGACGATCATCTGATCATCGGCGTTCCAGTTGTCCAGGCTGGTGATGACGTTGCTGTCGGGGGAGATGACGCCCAGAGCCACGTTCATGTAGGGCAGGGCAAAATCCACTTCCTCGGCGCGCTCGGGGGTCACGGTGAAGTTGGCCAGGATCACATCCACCTTGCCGGTCTGCAGGTACTCGATGCGGTTGGCAGCCTCGGTGGAGACGAAGTTGACCTCCACGCCCAGGTCCTCGGCCAGGCGGCGGGCAAAGTAGACGTCGTAGCCCTGATACTCGCCGTTCTCATCCACATAGCCGAACGGGTTCTTGTCGGAGAAAACACCGATGTTGATGGTGCCGTCGGCCTTGATCTCGTCCAGGGTGCGGAACACATCGCTGCCGGCTGCGGCAGCACTGCCCGAAGCAGCGGGACCGGAAGCGGCGGCGGAAGAAGAGG
This sequence comes from uncultured Faecalibacterium sp., assembly GCA_934526125.1. Lineage (GTDB taxonomy): Bacteria > Bacillota > Clostridia > Oscillospirales > Ruminococcaceae > Faecalibacterium. The sequence continues at coordinate 14,901 of CAKSZU010000002.1, forward strand.
AGCTGCTGCCGCAGGCGGAAAGCAGAGCGGCGGCAGAGACGGTACCCAGACCCAGCAGGAAGCGGCGGCGAGAAATCTTGTTCAGTTTCATGATAAAATCTCCTTTATTTTCTTTCCCATAAAAATTTATATGATCTGTGACTCATTTCACAGCATCAAACGTGAAGGTGCGCAGGAAACGCTGTGCCCGCTCGGTCTGCGGGTGGTCGAAGAACTGCTCCGGAGGTGCTTCCTCCACGATGCGGCCCCCGTCCAGGAACAGCACCCGGCTGGCAATGGCGCGGGCAAACTGCATCTCGTGGGTCACGATGACCATGGTCTTGCCCTCCCGGGCCAGGTCCAGCATGACGTCCAGCACCTCGCGGACCATCTCGGGGTCCAGGGCCGCCGTCACCTCATCGAACAGCAGGATCTCGGGATGCATACACAGCGCCCGCACGATGGCCACGCGCTGTTTCTGTCCGCCGGAAAGCTCCCGGGGGTAGCTCTTTGCCTTCTGCAGCAGGCCGACCCGGTCCAGCAGGGCTTCTGCTTCCTTCTGCACCTCGGCCCGGGGGCGTTTCTGCACCTTGGTGGGGGCCAGCAGGATGTTGTCCAGCACCGTCAGATGGGGAAACAGCTCGTAGCTCTGGAACACCATACCGATACGCTGGCGCAGGGCTGCCAGATTCTTGCCGCCGTAGGCCACGGTCTCGCTGCCAAGGCGGACCCGCCCGCCCTGCACCGGCTCCAGACCGTTCAGACAGCGCAGCAGAGTACTCTTGCCGCAGCCGGAGGGGCCCACTACAACGATGACCTCGCCCTGCTGGACGGAAAAGCTGACGTTGTCCAGAATGTTCGTCTTGCCATCGTAGCTTTTTACCAGATGGTCCGCCGTCAGGATCGGTTCTGCCATAACAGTCACTTCCATTTCTTTTCGAGGTATCCGGCCAGCAGGCTGATGGGCCAGCAGGCCAGGAAATAGAGAACGAATACCGTGAGGTAAATGCCGAACGCCGCGTTGGGGCTGGCGGTACGGTTGGCCTCGATGATCTGCTGGGCCACCTTCAGCACCTCCACCACACCGATCATCAGCACCAGACTGGTGGTCTTGATCATACGGGTGATGAGGTTGATGGACAGCGGGATCAGCCGCCGCACGGTCTGGGGGATGATGATGTACCAGTAAGTCTGCGCCCGGCTCATGCCCAGCGCCTCGCTGCTCTCATACTGATGCTTCGGGATGGCGATCAAAGCACCTCGGACCAGGTCGCTCATCTCCGCTGTGCCCCAGAGTACAAAGACGATGATGGCGGCGGCCTCGCCGGACAGATCCCACCCGAAGGCGCGGGTCGTGCCGAAATACACGAGGAAGAGCAGCACCATCTGGGGCATGATCCGGATGAACTCCAGATAGATCCGGAGGATCGCTTTCACGACCCGGTTGTGCAGCGTCATCAGCACACCCAGCAGGATGCCCAGCGGAATGCTGATGAGGACGGCGGTGAGGCTGATCTTCAGCGCCACCCCGAGGCCCCCCAGTAGGCGGATCATATTCTTGCCCTTGAACAGGACGTCAAGACCCAAATCCGGCATAGCGAAGCCTCCTTTCCAGCCAGCTGCCCAGCAGGGACACCGGCAGCAGGATGATGAGGTAGAACACCACCAGCAGGAACAGGTTCTCGGCGGTCTTGGAGTACATGCCGATCAGGTCCTTGGCCGTGAACATCAGGTCCATCAGGCTGACGGCGCTGAATACGCTGGTCTCCTTGAGCAGAAAGATGACGTTGGCCACGAAGGCCGGCATGCTGGTGGACATGGCCTGGGGCAGGATCACATAGCGCATGGTCTGCAGCCGGGTCATGCCAAGGCTCAGGGCGCTTTCGGTCTGGATCGGCTCGATGCCCTCCAGCCCGCTGCGGAAAGCCTCCGCCATATAACTGCCGCCCAGGAACGCCAGACCGGCGATGCCGCAGATCTCGGCATTGGTCTTGATGCCAACCTTGGGCAAGCCATAATAAATAAAGAAGAGCTGCACCAGCAGCGGGGTGTTCCGGCTGAGCTGGATGTAGATGCCTGCCAGCTGCCGCAGCAGCGGGACTTTTTCGTACTGGAGCACAGCGCAGACAAGGCCGATGAGGATCGCCCACAGGATGCCTGCCACGCCCAGCCGCAGGGTGAGCCACAGGGCTTTTTCGTAGTGCGGCAGATACTGCACGATCACATTCCAATCCATGGCTGCTCCCCCTCCTTTGTGGTCAGATTTCCGGAAGTCGTTTCCGTTGGGAGTATGATATCCCCATTTCCCTAGAATGTCAATAGGTTTATAGGGGTTTTGGCAGGCGTTTTTTCACATTTTTGCCCAAAAGACCTGTCAACGCGGATTTTCCGCGCTGATTTTTCCACCGGAAAACGCCGCCTCTTGCCTTTTTGCACAAGAGACGGCGTCTGGTTCCGTCAGTTCTGCTGCCCTTCCCCGCCGGGGCCGGCCGCCTTCCACAGGGCATCGTTGCCCGGGGCGCTGTGATCTTTCAGCAGGGCCGTGTCCCCTTCGTACACGGCGGTTTCGAGCCGGTCGCAGAGGGCAAAGGCGTTTTCTTCGATCCGGAACACCTCCCGGCTCAGGAATACGTTCTGCAGGCTGCCGCAGGCGGAGAAGGCCCCCTCTTCCACAAGCGTCACGCCCCGGATCTCCGCCCGGGTCAGGGCCGGACAGTCGGCAAAGGCATACAGCCCCAGCCGGGTCAGCCCTTCCGGCAGGCTCACGGCGGCAAGCCCTGCCCCCTCAAAGGCATGGTTCCCGATCACCAGTGTCCGGCAGGCCGAGAAGTCCGCCGTTTTCAAAGCACTGCAGGCCCGGAAGGCTGCCGGCCCGATCTCCGTCACATCCGCCGGGAAGACCACCGCGGTGAGGGTCTCGTTTCCCGCAAAGCAGCTCGCCCCGATCTGATAGGACCCGCCGGTGGGCAGCTGCACCTGCGCACGGCCGCCGGGATCATAGCCCATCAGGATCAGGGTTCCATTGGAGAGTTTCCACTCCGCCCGGCATCCCTCCGGCACCTTCATCCCTGCCCCGGGCTCCGGCTGCGGTTCCTCCCGCGATTCCACGGAAGAAGAAGCCGGTTCCGGTTCCGGGACAGCAGAAGAGGCGGGCGGCTCCGGCTCTGCTGGCTGCGAAATGGCCGGGGCCTCCCCGGAAGTCGGCGGCACAGTGGACGCCGGGCCCTCGGTGCCCCCGCAGGCAGACAAAAGCAGCACACTGCATAAGATCACTGCTGCGCCCGGTTTCCGCTTCCGTTTCATCGAAGTGTCCTCCCTGCTGTCGTGTGGGGGGTCCTGCTTACCGGAACACCTTCCGGCATTCCACCACCAGACCGATGACCCGCACCTGCACCTGTTTCAGATTGTAGATCTGGGGCTGATAGGCCGGGTCAAAGCTCCGGGGCGTCAGGATCACAAGGCTGCCTTCCTGCCGGAACTGCTTCACGGTGGCCTCGTCCCCGTTGACCATCACCACGGCCATCTGGCCGTTCTCCACTTCCGGCTGCTCCCGCACAAGGATCTCGTCCCCGTTCATGATGCCCACAGCGTTCATGCTGTCGCCCCGGACCCGGAGCCAGAAATACTTCGCCCCGTCGTTCCGGGTGATGGGGATATAGCCCTCGATGTTCTCCTCGGCATACATGGGCAGACCGGCCCGCACCGTGCCCAGCAGGGGTGCCGCAAGGCCGGGGTCAAAGGGGATGGCCCCCGCCGGGAGCCGTTGTTCCTCTTTTTCCGGGCTCTCTGCCGGGGCGGTCTGCTCCAGCAGCTCCCCCACCGGCACCCCGAAATAGGCCGACACCCGGCTCAGGGTCTCGCCGGAAGGGGTCGCCCCGGTGGTTTTCCATTTCGTCACGGTGGAATTGCTCAGGCCCATCTCCTGCGCTGCCCGGCTGCGGCTGATCCCTTTGGCCTGGCACAAGGCGGTATAGCGGTCGTAAAACACGGTCGTTCAGCTCCTTTTCGGCAGGATTTTTCAGAAGTTCTGAATCAATTCAGATTTTTCTCTTGACTTTCTGAATCAATTCAGGTATCATAAGGGTGCAATCTGAATTTGGTTAGATTTCTTACATTCTTTTTCCTGCATTTCTGTCACAATCTTACCTGAAACTCTAACCGAAGTCAAGTTGATCCATTGAACAAAGGAGTGAAAACCCATGATCGAACGTCAGATCCGTCTTTTTTCCGGCGGCGGGGCCGCCCTTGCGGGCTATGATGGCCTGCTTCGCTTCGGGTACAGCCCCAACCGGGGCATCTACGCCCTGCGGGTCACGGCCGCCGACGCCTGGGAGGGGATGACCCTGCGGGCCTTCTGGCACCTGCCGGACGGCAGCTGTCCGCCCTCTTCCCTCGTGGAGGAGGGGCTGGTGGAAGTCCCGGCGCAGGTCACCGCCTCCCCCGGCGAGGGCTGCATCACCTTTGAGGGCAGCGACGGTCAGCGCACCCTGACCAGCGCCGACCTGCCCTACTGCGTAGCGGCAAACTCCGGCACCGAGGACGGCACCCTGCCCGAACCGGGCACCCCGGCCTGGCAGGCCCTTCTGGACCGGCTGCAGCAGGGGGTGCAGTCCGGGGAGTTCCGCGGCGAGACCGGCCCCCAGGGTGAGCCGGGCCCCCGGGGAGAAACCGGTCCGCAGGGGGACCCGGGGCCGCAGGGCTCCAAGGGCGACACCGGCCCCGCCGGTGCCAAAGGCGACGCCGGGCCGCAGGGCGAACCCGGGCCCCGGGGCCCCAAAGGCGACAAGGGAGACCCCGGCGAAAAGGGCGAGAAGGGAGACAAAGGCGACAAGGGCGCAGATGCCAAGACTTACACATGGGAACTGCTGGAGCAGCTTACCACGGCCGAGGACTGTACCCTCTTCGAGCGCACCGGTTACGAGCTGAAGGGCATCAAGGTGCTGCTCCGCACCGGTGCCCGGCAGAACAAGAGCGCCCTTGTCTGGACCTGCCAGCTGAGCAGCGGCACCCAGCTGACGGGGAACCTTTCCTGTGTGGCGTCCAGCTTGTCCACCAACCCACCGACGGTCACCTGTGCTCAGGTCCAGATCCTGCCCTGTTTCGGCCACTATCTGGCTCTTGCGGGAACCGCCGCCACGGGGCTTGCCCCGGCGCTGACCCTTCCGGCCAACCTCGGCGGGGCCGCCGTGAGTACCGACAGCCCCATTTCAAGCTTCACACTGACCGCCGGAAGCGGGTCTGTCCCGCTCCGTTCCGGGGCTTCTCTTGAGATCTGGGGCCTGCGCGGATAAGGCAGTTTCAAAATCCGGATAATTTTGCAGCTGATTTACGAAATATTGATTTCATGAATTGAAATCATTTCCTTTTTCTGTTATACTGACAAAAAGAGGAAGGGAGACGGGATTATGACGGAGCATACAGGCTTTATCGACCGCATCCGGAGGGATCCCGCTCTGGCGCAGTTTTTCGAACACAGGGCTTATTTTTTAATGGAATACGACCCCGTGCGCGATGAACTGACGGTCTACGACTGTCTTCAGCAGTCGCTGGAAGTCCTGCCGGGCTATCTGAGTGCAGCGCTCCCCGAGCGGACACAGATCTTTGCCGAGGACCGCTGGCAGATGCATGCGCTGCTGACCGGCGAGCTGAACGGCCCGCTGGAACTCCGCTTTCAGGCCGCGGACGGGACGTTTCTCTACCGTGAACTGGACGCCCGCCCCCTGCAGGACCCGGAGCGCGGCACCCTGTATGTGGGCTACGCCAAGGACACCACCGCTCAGAACGAGCGGGTGCAGGAGCTGGTGGCGCAGGCGCATCACGATTCGCTGACCCAGCTGTACAACAACCGCACCGGCAAGGAGATGATCAGCCGCTACCTGCAGGACAAGGGGCCTTACTCCGCCTGCGGGATGCTGGTCATCGATCTGGACTTTTTCAAGAACGTCAACGACCGCTACGGCCACCTGTTCGGTGACAAGGTCCTGCAGGAGTTCGCGCGGCTGCTGCGCACCCTGTTCCGCCCCTCCGACATTCTGGTGCGGGTCGGCGGCGACGAGTTCGTGGTGTTTCTAAAGGACATTCCCAACACCACCCTGCTCAAAAAGACCCGTCAGCTGTCCGAGTCGGTGCGGCGGATCACCTTCAAGGAAAACGACTACCAGATGACCTGCAGCATCGGTGCCTGCTTTTTGCCCGAGAACACGGCGGGCTACTCCTACGACCAGCTGTTCGAGAACGCCGACTGGGCCCTGTATCAGGCCAAGAACAACGGCCGCAACCAGTATGTGTTCTGCGACAACCTGCGCCGCTACACCGAGACTGCGCCGGAGCAGCCGGAGGACCCGGGCATCGACGCCCGCTATCTGCGCAACGACCTGATCTCCACGGCCTTCGAGCTGTTTGAAAAGTACAACGACTTCGAGGCCGCCGTGGCGCTGTTCCTGAAGATCGTGGGCATCCGGCTGCAGCTGGACCGCATCACCATCGTGGACACCCGCATCAACGAGCGGACCATCTCCTCTCAGTTCCAGTGGACGTCTGCCCGCTGCAAACCGACGGAGGTCCGGGCGGAAAGCTTTTCCAAGGAGGATTTCCTGACCCTGTTCCAGAGCTACGATGAATACGGCACCGCCGTGCTGCAGGCCGACAATCTGGAGATGTTCTCGCCTGCGGGGCGGGCTCTGCTGGTGCGGGACGGCGCTAAGACGGTGGTTTACGCCGCCATGTACACCGAGGGCGAATATCAGGGTGCCGTGGCCTATGTGGTGTGCGGCAGCAAACGGTACTGGACCAGCCAGAGCCGCCGGGAACTGGGCGAGATCACCAAGATCATCAACGCCTACCTGACCAAGCACCTGGCTGTGAACGATGTGAGCCGCGGCATGGCATCCGCGCCGGAGTTCGACCGGCTGACCGGCCTGCTGGCCTTCCCCCGCTTCAAGGAGGAGATCACCCACAAGCTGGTGGCGGGCCACGCCGAGGGCTACCAGATCTTCTACTGCGATTTCGAGAACTTCAAATATTTCAACGAGAAATACGGCTACGCTGTGGGCGACCAGCTGCTGAAGGAGTTCAGCGACTTCCTCATCAGCGCAGCGCACCCCTGGGGCGAGTGTTATCTGTGCCGGGTGGTGGGCGACCAGTTCATCCTGTATCTGTCCTGCCGCTCCCCCGAGGGGCCCCTGCGCTACGCCGAGCGGCTCTGCCGCCAGTTCGAGGCACAGCAGGTCCGGCATTATCCGGAAGTCCGGCTGCGGGTGCGGATGGGCGTCTACATCATCGAGCCCAGCTGCCTGAGCGCATCGGCGGCCATCGACAAGGCAAACTTTGCCCGCAAGCAGGTGCAGGGCGATGTTCCCTCCCCTGCCGTCCAGTATGACAAGCCGCTGGAGACCACCCAGACCCTGACCGGCGAGCTGCTGAACGGCCTGAACCGGGCCATGGAAAACGGCGAGTTCCGGCTGTATCTGCAGCCCAAATTCGACCTGAAGGATTTTTCCGTCATCGGTGCCGAGGCCCTGACCCGCTGGGTGCGGCCGGACGGCACCATCATCTACCCCGACCAGTTCATCCCCATTCTGGAATCCATCGGCCGGATCGTGGATCTGGACCTGTACATGTTCGAGCAGGTGGCCGAGTTCCTCAACCGCAACGCGAAAGCCGGGCACCGGCTGCTGCCCATCGCCGTCAATGTCTCGGTGATGCTTGCGCGGGAGAAATCCCCCACCCTGGACTACTGCCAGATCCTGGAAAAATACAATGTCAGCGCCCGGATGCTGGAAGTGGAGCTGACCGAGACCGCCGTTGTCTCGGAGTACGACCGGGTGCGAAAGCTGCTGTCCTCTTTCCTGGACAACGGCATCCAGACCTCGCTGGACGATTTCGGGGCCGGTTACTCGGTGCTGAACAGCGTCATGGACATTCCGGTGAACACCATCAAGCTGGACCGGCTGTTCCTGACCCGCTGCACCTCCAACGAGCGCGGTGCTTCCTTCCTGCGGGAGATCGTGAAGATGGTCAAGCATCTGGGCTACCGTGTGGTCTGCGAGGGCATCGAGACCGAAGAACAGGTCCGGCTGCTCCGCTCGCTGGACTGTGACGGAGCGCAGGGCTTCTGGTTCTCCAAGGCCATCCCCGCCGAGGAGTTCGAACAAAAATATCTCTGCAACTGAACACTGCCCCTCTTCCCGGAGCGCATCCCGCGCGGCGGAAGAGGGGCAGTGCTGTTTTTTGTCTTTCAGCTGCGGTATTTTGCCAGCGTGGCGTGGAGCCGCAGCACCTCCAGCGGTTTTGTCAGATAGTCATTCATCCCGGCCTGAGACGCCTTCTGCTGATCTTCGGCAAAGGCGTTGGCCGTCATGGCGATGATGGGCACCGCACCGGCGTCCGGGCGGGGCAGCTGCCGGATCTTCCGGGCCGCCTCCAGACCGTCCAGCACCGGCATCATGATATCCATCAGGACGGCGTCATAGTGGTTCGGGGCCGAGGCGGCAAAGGCATCCACCGCCTCCTGCCCGTTGACGGCAAAGTCCGCATGGGCCCCGGCGTCCTCCAGCAGGTAGGCGACGATCTCCCGGTTGAGGTCGTTGTCCTCCGCCACCAGAAGCCGCATCCCGGAAATGTCGGCCGGGCGCTCCGGCTCCGGGGCGGCGGCAGGCTGTTCCTCCACGGCAAAGGGCAGCTCCACCGTAAAGGTGGTCCCCACCCCCTGCTGGCTTTCGGCCCGGATGCTGCCGCCCATGGCCCGCACCAGTTCGTCCACGATGGACATGCCCAGTCCGGTGCCCTGATACACGGTACGGACGCTGTCGTTCTCCTGGGTGAAGGGCTGGTAGAGATGCTGCTGCAGGAACTCCGGGCTCATGCCGATGCCGGTATCCTGCACCACAAAACGGCAGCGGGCCCAGCCGTCCTCACAGCACAGCTCCTCTGCCGTCACATCCACCCGGCCGTCGGGTTTATTGTACTTCATGCCGTTGCTGACAAGGTTCAGCAGGATGCGCCGCAGATGGAGCGGGCTGCCGGTCAGGCGGGTATGCACCACGCCTTCGGTGTGCAGGGCAAAGGCGACGTTCTTCTCGTTGGGCTGGTCCTCCGTGATCTGCCGGATGATGTCCAGCTCCTCCTGCAGGTCAAAGGGTTTGTGTTCCAGCCGGACACTGCCGTGTTCCAGCTCGCTCATGTCCAGCACGTCGTTCAGCAGCGAGAGCAGATGTTCCGATGCCTTGTCGATCTTGTTCAGGCAGGTATCCACCACTTCCGGCTCGGTCTCGTGGCGGCGGATCTGCTCCACCATGCCCATGATGCCGTTCATGGGGGTGCGGATGTCGTGGCTCATGTGGGAGAGGAACTCGCTCTTAGCCCGGTTGGCCTGCTGCGCCGCCTCGCTGGTTTTCCGGAGCTTGTTCTGGTAATCCAGCAGCGACTGGATGTACACCGCCTGTTTCCGGTCCATGAGTTCCGCTGCGATGCACAGACAGAACGCCACGGCAAGGCTCAGGAAGAAGGTGATGTAGAACACCCGGTTGTTCTGCAGGACATAAGAAAAAGAGCGGTCCTTGGTGAACTCATCGATCCATTTCTGCTTCAGCCGTCCGATGGTCCCGTCTGCCGACATGGCCTGCAGGACGCTGTTCAGCTGTTCCTTCAGCTCCGGGCGGTTCTCGTCCACGGCCATGGCCGGGTAGCTCTTGGCGATCTGAAGGCCCTTTTTCAGGTGGAAGCCATTCTTCCGGATGATCTGGGAGGCCACGGCGGCATGGGCGATGCCGTAGTCCACTTCCCCGTTCTCCACGGCCTGCAGGATCTCGGTGTTGGTGTAGTACTCGACATACTCACACTGCAGGTCATAGGTCGTCTTGATGACGGAGCGGACCATCAGGGCCACCCGCTTGCCCGCCAGACCGGCGGCGCTGTCCAGCGATTCCCGGCCGTAGACGCAGAGATCATCCGAGCAGATCGGGATGGTGCGCAAGGTCCCCTGCATATTGGAGAAGATCTCCAGCCCCAGCAGCACGTCCGCCTCGCCCTGTTCCAGCATGGCGCGGCATTCCAGCCACTCGCCGGTTTTGAACTCCAGCCGCACCCCCAGGCGGTTGGCCACCTCGATGATACTCTCGATGTACAGGCCGGACAGATCGCCGTTGGAATTGATGTAGGAGTTGGGGCAGAAATCATAGTCCGCGGCCACACGCAGCACCGGGGCGTCCGGGTCGGTGGTCCTGATCTCCGTTTCCAGCACCGGTTCCCGGGCAAAGGCCCCCATCTGGAATGCTGTGAACAGCACCGGGATGAGGACTCCCACCGCCAGCAGGAACCCCATCATCCGCATATAGATGGAGCCGGGCCATTTCGCTGCGCCCTGTTTCATCCGATCGCCTCCCGTTCTGATCTCCGAAACCATTCTACTTTTATCATACCAAGATATCCTGCCGGATGCAACCATAAAATGCCGCCCGGAGCAGTTCCGGACGGCATTTTGTCGGTTTCTTTTTCTGTTTTTTACGCCTGCAGGGGCATGATGACCCCGGCGGGGGCCGAAAGCGCCGCAGGCACGGCCGGCGGGGGCGAAGCAAGGGTGGTCTTGGAGACCTTCCACCACAGCTGCCCGCTGCCGCCCGGGGCGGTGCAGATCAGGTTCCAGTCAAAGGGGTTCTCGCTGATGGCCCCGGCCTGCACCGGCAGGCTGTTGGCCGCGCCGGGGGCGCAGGGCGAAAAATCATGGGCGCGGATGCCCACAGCGCAGCAGCCCTCCGGCACTTCCAGCGCCACGGTCAGGGTCTGCCTCCACCCGTCCAGACGGACGGTGTGGGCATCCACCCGGGTGCAGGGCAAGATGTTCTTGCAGCCGGTCAGCCGGGCGGCGGCGCAGGTGCGGGGGTCGGCAAACACCTCTTTGGTGGGACCGGCGCGGAGTACACTGCCCCGGTCCATCACCACCATCTCCCGGCACAGGCGGTAGGCCTCGTCCCGGTTGTGGGTGACCAGCAGGGCCGTGCCCTCGAACCCGGCCAGCAGAGCCCCCACCTCGCCTTCCACCTCTTCGCGCAGGTAGCTGTCCAGCGCACTGAAGGGCTCGTCCAGCATCAGGATCTTCGGGCGGGCCGCAAGGATGCGGGCCAGGGCCGTGCGCTGCTGCTGTCCGCCCGAAAGCTGCCCCGGCAGCCGCTTGGCCAGCGGCTCCAGCCGCATGGCCCGCAGCGCCTCGGTGCAGGCGGCCCGGCGGGCGGCGGGGTCTTTTTCCTTTTTCAGGGCGCAGAGGATATTCTGCTCCACGGTCATGTTGGGGAACAGGGCGTAGTTCTGAAACAGCAGGCCCACATTCCGCTGCTGGGGGGGCAGGTCGATGCCCTGTTCACTGTCGAACAACACCCGCCCGTCCAGCACGATGCGGCCTTCGTCCGGGCGGACGATGCCCGCAATGCAGCGCAGGGTCATGCTTTTTCCGCAGCCGGACGCCCCCAGCAGGGCGGCGGCGGTGCTGCCCGCCGTGAACTCAGACCGGAGGGTGAAGCCCTCCAGCCGCTTGGTGATCGAGACTTCCAGACTCATGCGCGGCCGCCTTTCTGCCCGGGGCGGCGCTCCAACAGGTTCACCGCCAGAAGCACCACCGTGGAGATGGCAATGTCCACCAGTACCCAGCGCATGGCCCCGGCTTCATCGTTGGTGCGCCAGAGCTGGTACACCGTGGTGGCGATGGTGGCCGTCTTCCCGGGGGTGTAGCCTGCGATCATGCTGGTGGCACCGTACTCGCCCAACGCCCGGGCAAAGGCCAGCACCGTACCGGCCAGGATGCCCTGACGGCAGTAGGGCATCCGTACACGCCAGAAGATCCAGGTGTTGGAAAGCCCCAGCGTCTGGGCCGACCAGGCAAGGGTCTCGTCAAAGCTCTCAAAGGCCCCCCGGGCCGTGCGGTACATCAGGGGGAAGGCCACCACCACCGAAGCGAAGATGGCGCTGTACCAGTTCATGACCAGTTTCACGCCGAAATGCTCCATGAAAAAGATGCCCAGCGGCCGCTTTGCCCCGAAGAGCAGCAGCAGGAAATAGCCCACCACCGTAGGCGGCAGCACCATGGGCAGGGTGAGGATCACGTCCAGCACACCCTTGACTGCCCGGGGCAGCTTTGCGATATAATACGCCGCAAAGATCCCTCCGAAAAACACGAAGGCACAGCTGATCAGGGCGATGCGGAGGCTGTTCCACAGCGGGTAGAGGTCGGTCATAATGCGGTAAAGCCGACGCTCTCGAACACCGACCCGGCTTCCTCCGTCTGCAGGTAGGCGAGGAATGCTTTGGCGGCCTCGGCGTGGAGGGCGTTCTTCAGCACGGCGGCGGGATAGATGACCTGACCGCACATCTCGGCGGTGGCCTCGTCCACCGGGGTCAGACCGGCGCTGTAAGCATCGGTGCAGTAGACCACACCGGCGTCCACGCTGGCCTCGCTGACCTGGGTGGTCACTTCCTTGACGTTGGAGCCGTAGGTGATGACACCGGCCGCTGCCAGAACCTCCTCGTCCAGACCGTAGCAGGCCAGGATCTTCTGGGTGTACTGGCCCACGGGCACATCGCTGTTGCCCATGCAGAAGAGGATGTCCCCGGCCTTCAGATGCTCGGCCAGGGCGTCGAAGCTGTCGATGCCCTTGTCGTCGTTTTCGGGCACACAGAGTACTACCTTGTTCTCCAGCAGGTCCACGCGGGTCTCAGAGTCCACGAAGTCCAGCCCCTCGGTGTTGACCTCGGCGGAAGCCGTACTGTCCAGCTGGTTCATCTGCTTCTGACCGGCAGAGAGGAAGAGGTCGCAGTCGGCTCCCTCCTGGATCTGGGTCTTGAGGGTGCCGGAAGAGTCAAAGTTGAACCGGAAGCTGACCCCCGGGTTCTCGGCGGAGTAGGTCTCTGCGATGGCGTTCAGGGTCTCGGTCAGGGAGGCCGCTGCAAAGACGATGAGTTCCACGCCCTCACCGGAAAAGGCCGGTGCGGCAGAGGATGCTGCGCTGGTGGAAGAAGCCGCGCCGCCGCAGGCGATCAGGGCTGCCGATGCACCGGCAAGGCCTGCCCCACACAGAAAGCTGCGGCGGGAAATACGGATACGATTCATACTGATACACTCCTGTTTTTGATTTTACGGTAGATCCGGAGTGCCGCCCACTCGGAAAATTTTTCCGACAATATGATAACGAAAAAAAGGCAGGCCGTCAAGAGACGATCTGCCTGAAAATGGTGATTTTTTACGTCCGGGCACACTCCCCGTCCAGACCGGCGGCGATCCGCAGGCCGTGTTCCAGCACGGGCAGCAGATACTCCAGATCCTCCCCCACCGCCTTGGGGCTGCCGGGCAGGTTGACGATCAGGGTCTTCCCCCGCAGAACGCTGACGCCCCGGCTGAGCATCCCCCGGGGGGTGATGCTCAGGCTATGATACCGCAGGGCCTCCGCGATGCCGGGGGCATTGCGGTCGGCCACCGCAAGGGTCGCCTCCGGGGTGACGTCCCGGGGCGAAAAGCCGGTGCCACCGGTGGTCAGGATCAGATTGACCTGACGCCCGTCCGCCAGACGGAGCAGCTGGGCCCGGAGGGCGGCGGCATCGTCAGGCAGGAGCAGGGTCTCCTCCACCCGGTACCCCGCCTCCGTCAGCATCCGGGCCGCCAGCGGGCCGCTTTTGTCCTCCCGCTTGCCCTGACTGCCCTTGTCGGACAGGGTGATGACCGCTGCCCGCAGGGGCGGCTCTTCCGGCGGGGGCAGCAGAGTGACCGGGTCCCCCACCCGGATGATGCCGCCCTGCACCACCCGGGCGAACACGCCCTCCCGGGGCATGATGCAGTCGCCGGTCTTCTGCCGGATGGCACAGTCGTTGTGGCACTCCTTGCCGATCTGGGTCAGTTCCAGCACCGCCCCGCCCACGGCCAGACGGCTGGGCACCGGCAGGGTGCGGAGGTCGAAGCCCTCCACCACCAGATTTTCACCGAAGGCCCCGTACTCCACCCAGAGCTTTTTGCGGAACTGTTCGATCTTCTCGGCGCTCAGCAGGCTGACCTGCCGGTGCCAGCTGCCCCCGTGGGCGTCAGTTTCGATGCCCCATTCCGGGGTCAGAACGGCGCTCTCCACCGGGGTCTTGACGGTGCCCCGCCGGGGGCTGGTGCAGATGGCCAAAAGCTTTCCCATGGTATCTATCCTCCGATGCGGTACATTCCCCGGGAAACGGGGAGATCCCGCGCTGCTTCAAAATGATGTTCCCGGGGCTTTGCCCGGATGGCCGCGGCAATGGCGGCCAGAAGTTCTTCGTCCGAAGCGCCGCCCCACAGCAGGGCCCGCAGGTCGCACCCGGCCTCGCTGGCGAGGCAGAGCCGCAGAAAACCCTGACTGGTGAGCCGCACCCGGTTGCAGGAAGCACAGAACTTGCCGTGTACCGCGGCGATGAGCCCGATGCTCCCGGGCCAGCCGGGGGCAGAATAATAGACCGCCGGGCCGTCCCCCAGTGCGGCAGACTGCTCCGGGGCAAGGGGGACAAGCTCCGGCCAGCGGCGCTTCAGCCGGGCCAGCACCTCCGGCCCGGACAGGCCGGGCTGCGCGGCTCCAAAGCCGATGGGCATCATCTCGATGAACCGCACCTGCAACGGGTACTCTGCCGCCAGCGCGGCCAGCTGTTCCAGCTCCCCCTCGTTGACCCCCGGCTGGGGGACACAGTTCAGTTTGAGGGGCAGCCCGCTTTCCAGCACGGCATGGATGCCCGCCAGCACAGCGGGCAGCGCATCCCGGGAAGTGATGCGGGCAAACACCTCCGGCGAGAGGGTGTCCAGGCTGACGTTCACGCTGTCCAGCCCGGCGGCCTGCAGGGCTGGCAGCTGTTCGGCCAGCAGTACCCCGTTGGTGGTCAGGGCGACTTTCCGGATGCCGGGCACGGCTTTGAGCCCCGCCGCCAGACGCTCTACCCCGGGGCGCACCAGCGGTTCCCCGCCGGTGATGCGCACCGTGTCGATGCCGCAGCGGGCCGACAGGGCGGCAAGGCGGAGCAGCTCTTCCAGCGTCAGCGGCTCTTCCCCGCAGGGGAGTGCGCCCGACGGCATACAGTACCGGCAGCGCAGGTTGCACTGCCCGGTGACCGAAAGGCGGAGGTAATGGATGCGGCGTCCGTATGCGTCAAGCATGGCTGCCGCCTGCCCGGCGATAGGGGCCGCTCTTGCCGCCGCTCTTGCTTTCCAGACAGATCTCCCCCAGCTCCATGCCCTTATCCAGCGCCTTGCACATGTCGTAGATGGTGAGCAGGGCGGTAGAGACGCCGGTCAGAGCCTCCATCTCCACCCCGGTGACCCCGCTGGTCCTGACCGTGCAGCGGGCCTCCACGGCCCGGCGCTCCGGCAGCAGGCGGAAGTCCAGCACGGCTTTGGTCAGGGGCAGCGGATGGCACAGGGGGATCAGGTCGCTGGTGTGCTTGGTGGCCATGATGCCGGCCACCCGGGCCACCCCCAGCACATCGCCTTTCTGCACCGTGCCCCCGGCCAGTGCGGCAAAGGCCGCCTCGTTCATGGTGATGACACCGCGGGCCACAGCCTCCCGGGCGGTGACCGGTTTCCCGCTCACATCCACCATCACGGCGTTCCCGGCGGCATCAAAATGGGTCAATTTGTTTTCCGTCATTCGTTTTGTCCTTATCGCCTTTTCCTAAAAGCTCTCTTGCCTGGCTCCCCCTTCGGGGGAGCTGTCTGCGAAGCAGACGGAGAGGGTTATTTTCAGCAATGTCCGAACCCGCACTCGGGCCAGCGGCAGTCCGCGCAGCCCAGGCAGAGCCCGCCCTCGCCCAGGCGGGCGATGTCCTCGGCCGTGATGGGGTCCTCCGCCAGCAGGCGGGGCAGCAACAGGTCGAAGATGGTCCGTTTGGCGTACATCACACAGCCGGGCAGGCCGCACACCGGCACCCCGTCCAGCTCGCTGAGCAGGAACATGGCCCCGGGCAGCACCGGCGCACCGTAGCTGATGATATCGGCTCCGGTGTTCCTGATGGCCAGCGGGGTGCGGTCGTCCGGGTCCACGCTCATGCCGCCGGTGGTAAAGATCAGCTCGCAGCCCGCCGCTTTGGCTTCCAGAATGGCCGCCGTAATGCCCGCCGGGTCATCGTCGCAGACTTTGTGGAAGAGCATCGTGCAGCCGTACTCTGCCAGTTTCTTCTCCAGAATGGGGGTAAAGCTGTCCTCAATGCGGCCGTGGAACACCTCGCTGCCGGTGGTGATGACGGCATACTTCTTCGGGTGGAAGGGCAGCACGTTCAAAATCGGCTCCGGCCCGGCGGCCGCCTGCATGGCGTCCATCTTCTCCTGCTCGATGACCAGCGGGATGATCCGGGTCCCGGCCAGCTTCTGGCCTTTTTTCACAGGCAGGTCCCCGTGGACCGTGGCGATCATCATCTGGGGCGTCCGGTTCACGGCCATAAGAGCCTCGCGGCGGATCTTCAGCAGGCCGTCGCAGTCGGCGATCAGCTCGATCTTGCCCTCCCGGGGCTCGGTGCCGTGGATATTGGCACCGGCTGCGGCTTTGTAGAGCAATGCCGCCGCCTCATCCTCATGCAGGATACCGGGCTTTTTCTCCCAGACGTAGAGGTTCTCCTTGCCGATGCTCAGCAGCACCGGGATGTCCTCGGGCCGGACGATGTGGCCCTTGCGGAACCGGGCCCCCTTGAACTGGCCCGGGATGATCTGGGTGATATCGTGGCAGAGTACCTGCCCCACTGCGTCCTCGGTACGGATCAGTTTCATAACAGCACTCCCCTTTCCCGCTCAGAGCGCCGGCATCTGGGCGGCGATCCAGTCGGCCAGAGCCTCCGGGTTCCCGGGGGTGAAATCGGCCCCGGGGAGGTCCCCCACCACAGCCAGCGGCTCGAAGGACTGGGGCTCCGGCGAGAGTTCCCGGCGCACCACCTCGATCTTGGGCCAGCCGCTGTCGTCAAAGCCTTCCATCAGCACAAGATCATAGCTGTGGCGCTCGAACAGCGCCAGAAGGTCCTGCTCGTTCAGGCGGAACTCTTCGGTCAGGACATAGCGGCCGCCCGAATAGACCGCCACCCCCTGCGCCCCGGCCTGCTGCAGGCGGGCAGCATCGGTGCCGGGCACGGCGGGGGCCGGTGCCTCGCGGTCCCCCTTGATGACGCCCACCTTGAGCCCCCGGCCCTGCAGCAGGGGAATCAGCTTTTCCAGCAGGGCGGTCTTGCCGCTGCCGGGCACACCGCTGACAGCCAGGACAGCCGGACGCTTCAGGTCCAGCCCGGCGGCAAGGGCCTCTTTTTTCTCACTATACACGGTACAGTACCTCCACTCGATCGGGTTTTCTCTATTTTAGCACGGTTTTCCGTTTCTGGGAAGCACCCGAGCCGTCTGTCCGGCATTTTGGACAAAAAGGTCAGTTCCCGTCGTTTTCTTTTCCATTTCTTTGTGCTATACTACTTATAATAACGGATAAATATCCGAAAAATCAAAGTAAAATCCGATTCAGACGCCGAGGTGAATTTCACATTGCATCATTCTTTCACGACCTTCCGGCAGGCCGACCGGACCTGGCGCGGCATCCGGGATGCGGCCCGCGCCCTGCAGCACCGCGCGTTTCCCGGGGTGCTGGCCGTTTTAGTGGTCTACAAGATCCTGACCAATCAGGTCTTTGTGCCCGCTCTGCAAGGGCTCTGGGCGCTGACGCTCCGGGCCGCACCGGTGAACTACCTGACCAACAGCAACGCCAACCAGATCTTCACATCGCCCCCGATCCTGGGCGGGATCGTACTCATCGCGCTGCTGGCGGCGTTCTGGAACCTGTACCAGTTTTCCCTGCTCTTCCACGGGTTTGAGCTGGCCCGCCGGGGCGAAGCTTTGCGGCCCGGGCACCTGTTTTTCCAGTCTCTGCGGGACCTCCGCCACGCCCTGCGCCCCCGGAACTGGGGCATCCTGCTGTACAGCGCCCTGCTCATCCCCTGCATGGACCTGTTCCTGACTTCCAGCTGGATCACCCAGCTGGCCGTGCCGGAATATTTTCTGGGGCTCATCCGGGCACAGCCCGCCTGGCTCGCGCTCTACGGGGCCGTGCTGACCGCCGTGTTCCTGCTGAGCCTGTTCTGGGTGCTGGTGCTGCCCCTGTTCACGCTGGAACGGATGGATCTGCCCGACGCCGTGCGCAGGAGCGTTGCCTACGCAAAACCGCGGTTCTTCCGGCTGACAGCCGTGCTGCTGCGGTGGGGCATCGGGGTGCTGGTGCAGGCGCTTCTGATCTGCTTCGGCCCCGCCGCCCTGCTGTACGGCATCGCCAGCCTGATCGGCCTGCGCAGCCACCGCGTCATGCTCCTGTTTGCCCGGGTGCTGTTCGCGGTGGTGTTCCCCTTCCTCGGGTTCCTGATGGACTGCCGGATCACCGCCGGGCAGGGCACCATTTTGCAGCTGCTCTATGACCGCCACAGCGATCTGCCGCTGGAAGCTTTGCCGGAGCCTGCCCCCGGCCGCTCCGGCAAAAAGATGCTGACAGCCACCGTGTCCGCCGGAGTCCTGCTGGTCTTTTGCGGGGCGGCCGCCGCGCTGTATGCCCTGCCGCAGGATTCGGCCCTGCTGACGGCGGTGGGCGGCGTACGCCCACTGGTCACCTTCCACCGGGGCGACTGTTCGGTGGCCCCGGAGAACACCCTGCCCGCCTTCCGCTCGGCCATCCTCAAGGGCGGCGACCGGGTGGAACTGGATGTCCAGATGACCAGGGACGGCGTGGCCATGGTGACCCA
Organism: uncultured Faecalibacterium sp.; assembly: GCA_934526125.1. GTDB lineage: Bacteria > Bacillota > Clostridia > Oscillospirales > Ruminococcaceae > Faecalibacterium. The sequence goes on from CAKSZU010000002.1 coordinate 33,618, forward strand.
CGACACCAGCCTGAAGCGCTGCACCGGCCGGAACGCCCGGATCTACGACCTGACCTGCGCACAGGTGCAGCAGCTGGACGCCGGGCGCTGGTTCAGCCGCCGGTTTGCCGGCACGGCGGTGCCCACGCTGGAAGAGGTGCTGCGGCTCTGTCAGGGTCGCATCGGCCTGAACGTGGAGATCAAGCCCAGCGCCTCCACCCCGACGCTGGAAGCCGAGACCATCCGGCTGCTGCGCAAGTACGGTTTTGACGGGACCAACTGCGTCATCACCTCCCAGAGCTACGAGACCCTGCACAAGGTCAAGGAGCTGGCCCCGGAGTATCCCACCGGCTATATCCTGGCCCTTGGCGTGGGCAATTACTACGACCTGCCCGACGCCGATTTCTTCAGTGTGGAGGCCAGCTTCATCACCTCCGGCATGGTCAACCAGATCCACCGCCGGGGCAAGACCATCTCCGCCTGGACCATCGTCCGGGAGAGCGACGCTTCCCGGATGCTGGAGCTGGGGGTGGACGACCTCATCACCGACAAGCCCGACATGGTGCAGGACCTGCTGGCAAAGAACCAGAAGGCCGAGGACCCGCTGGCCGACCTGCGCGACCTGCTGAACGCCCTGCTCCACCCCGAACAGCCCGCAGATCCCGACACGCTGCCCGAGGAAAACATGGAGGACGCGGTGGAAGACCCCGCCGAGTTCGTGGACGCGGCATAAATCAGAAGACAGGAAAATGCCCCCGGCCGGACTTGCAGTTTCCGGCCGGGGGCACTCGTTTGCACCGATCACCAACACACAAAAAATCGGTAGCAATGCAGGGGTCCCTATGCTATAATGGAGGATGGATTCCGTTGAGGTCAGCCCTTTTCCTGCATGGAAGCCGTCAGCTTCCGGGCTGCAAAGACGAGGACCACAGCGAGAGCGGCGAGGATGGCAGAGCCGATATAACCGGCCACATAGGAACCGGTGCTGTCATAGAAGCTGGCGCTGATCTTCGGGCCCACAAAGGCACCGATGCCGTAGCCGATGAAGATCAGGCCGTAGTTGCGGTTGTAGTACTTCGAGCCGAACACGTTCTTGACGATGGGCGCAAAGACCACCAGCAGACCGCCGAAGGAGAAGCCCACCAGGCAGATGCAGGCAATGAAATAGGGCAGGCTCTTCGCCACCGTCAGCATGCACATGGACAGGCCGTTGAGCGCCAGCACAAGGATCAGGGAGTTCCAGCCCTTGAGCTTGTCGTAGATGAAGCCGAACCCGATGCGGCCGCACATGTTGGCCAGGGTCATGATGGAAACGCACATGGCTGCGGTCATGGCCGACTGCCCGATCTGGTTCTGGGCAATGGGCGACATGATGAAGGGGCCGCAGGAGGCACCGGCCTGCACCAGACCGGAGATGGAACCGCTCTTGTCGGGGAACCACTTCAGGGCCGTGGGCAGGCAGGCCGGGTAGATGGTGCCTGCACCGGCACCGGCCAGGATGCCGTAAAACAGATACAGCTGCGGGATGGAGGAGGCAAAGCCGGTGAGGAACCAGCCTGCTGAGAAGAATACCAGGCCCAGATAGATAGCCACCCGGGGCTGCAGCTTCTCGGCCAGCAGGCCGCCCACAAAGCCCATGGCGCAGTAGACGAACATGTAGATGGTGTAGGCCATGCTGAACTCCGAGCTGCTCCAGCCGAACTGGCTGGTCAGCGGCAGGGCAAACAGGCTGAAGAAGGCGGTGGCGGAGGTGAACAGGCTCTGGATCCAAACGCCTGCAAACACACGCCAGCGGGTCATTTTTGTGATTTTCATGGTCCGGTCTCCTTACTGCTGCAGGGTGCCCAGATCCAGACCCAGATCACGGCCGCTGAACTTGCCGGCGGAACGGCTGGTACCCAGCCAGAAGACCATGTCGGAGATGTCCTCCACATCCAGGAAGGGCACACCGTCGTACATCTCCTGCCAGTTCTTGAAGTCCTTGCCGGTCAGGTCGTTGATGAACTGCACATAGCTGTCGGTCTCGCACATGGGGGTCTTGACCTTGGTGGGGCAGACGGAGTTGACCACGATGCCGGTACCCTTGAGTTCCTGCGCAAGGGTTTTGGTCAGGCCGCGGACGCCCCACTTGGCCATGCAGTAGGTGGCCAGCTTGGGGGTGCCGTACAGGCCGGAGGTAGAGGAAATGTTGATGATGCGGCCGAAGCCCTGCTTGCGCATGTAAATGGCTGCATACTTGTCGGTGCGCCAGGTGCCGATCAGGTCGATGTTGATGACCTTCTCGACCTGTGCATCGGTCAGCTCCCAGGTGTAACCGAAGTTGATGACACCGGCATTGGCGATGACCACATCGATGCGGCCGAAGGTCTCCCAGGCTTTGGCGAACAGGTTCTGCATATCCTCATCGGAGCAGACATTGCACTTGACGGCCAGTGCTTTTGCGCCGACCGCCTCGGCCTCGGCCACCGTTGCCTTGAAGGTCTCACCCTCCGGGTCCTGCATATCGGCCAGGACCACATCAAAGCCGTTCTGGGCATACTTCAGGGCGTGAGCCTTGCCCTGTCCCATTGCACCGCCGGTGATCAAAACCACTTTACGTTCCATGTTATTTTCCTCCTCGATCTCTGTTCGTTATTTTACAGACGAACTTTTTACAGGCATTATTATAGCCCTCCCCCATGAACCTTGACCACCTGCGGTATTTTGCCGCCATTGCGCAGCTGCAGCATTACGGCAAAGCCGCCGAGCAGCTCCACGTCAGCCAGCCAAACCTGAATTATGCCATCTCCCAGCTGGAGACCAAGCTGGGGGTCCCGCTGTTTGAGAAGTCTGGCCGGAATGTCCGCCTGACACGCTACGGCAAAGAGTTTCTCCCCTCTGTCCAGCGCACACTGGAGACGCTGGATGCCGGGACCCGCAGCATCCGGGAACTGGGGCAGAACGGCGGGCTGGTGCTTCTGGGCAGCATCCGGAAGCTGGGCACCTCGCTGGTGCCGGAGCTGATGCGGGATTTCCGGCAGCAGGAGGAGCCTGCCGCTGGCCGTGATCTCCCTCACCGACCCGGACCCCGCCCGCACGGCCTACCTCAGCCGGCGGCGCGGCACCCGTCTGCCCGAGGCCTCCCGCCGCTTTTACGAGTTCTGCTGCCGGAAGCTGGAAGAACCGGCTCCGTGATCCTACAGCAAAGTCCCCGTACCCCTGCCGGTTTTGGCAGAAGGATACGGGGACTTTTTGCGTTCTTTTACAGCCCTCAGACAAATGGGTTATAGAACCGGCCGAAGCGGAGGGTGACGGTCAGGCTGATCAGCAGCAGAGCGGCACCCACGGCCAGGGCGGCGAAATCCCGCCGGGCAAAGGGGCGCTGGGTGTACCAGGTGCGCTTGCTGTTCTTGCCGAAGCCCCGCAGCTCCATGGCGTTGGAGATCGTATCGATGCGGTTCAGGCTGGTCAGGATCAGGGGCAGCAGGATGTTGACGGAGTTCTTCATCCGCTTGAAGAAGGGCTCTTTCTTGCCCAGCTCCACACCGCGGGCCTGCTGGGCCTGGCTGATGCTGTGGTAGTCCCGCTGGATGTCGGGGATGTACCGCAGGGCGATGGCCACCGAATAGCCGACTTTGTAGGAGATGCCGATGCTGTTCAGGCTGGCGGCGAACTCGCTGGGGTCAGTGGCCGAGATGAACAGGATCGCCACCGGCAGAGCCACGAAATATTTCAGGCTGATGTTGGCCATGTAGAACAGCTGCTCCGCCGTCAGGTCATACCGCCAGAACAGGTGGCAGAGCACCGTGCGGGTGCCGTAGAGGGTGGTGCCCTGATTGGGGTCGAACAGGAAGATGAACAGGTTGTTCAGCAGCAGAAATACCAGCATGAAGATCATCATGAACCGGACTTCGCGGAACCGGATCTTGCTGAGCCGGAACGCCAGCAGGCTGACTGCCAGAAGCCCCAGCAGCACCCAGGTGTTGTAGGTGATCATGCTGGCAAAGGTGAACAGCAGGAAAAACGCCAGCTTGGTGGTGCCGGTCATCTTGTGGATCACGCTCTCCCGCGGGAGATAATTCAGCACAGTCTTAGCGGCCATTCTCTCTCACCTCCCGGTCCTGATCGATAAAGCGTTCAACAAACTCCTGCGCGGGCGCAATGCCGCACCGGTTGGCCAGGGTATAAAGGCTGGTCTCCTTCAGGGCGGCATGTTCCACCAGTGCCGGGTCGCACAGCACGGCGGCGGCCGTCCGGTCCGCGATCAGCTGTCCGTCGCAGAAAACAAGGGCCCGCTTCGTGTATTCCAGCATCAGGTGCATATCGTGGGTGATCATGACCACCGTGACGCCCCGGGCGTTGAGCCCCCGCAGGAACTCCATGATATCGGTGTAGTGCCGGAAATCCTGCCCGGCGGTGGGCTCGTCCAGAAGGATCAGCTCCGGGTCCTGCACCAGCACACTGGCAATGGTGACCCGCTTTTTCTGGCCGAAGCTCAGGGCCGAGACCGGCCAGTTGCGGAAGGGATACAGCCCGCAGACCTTCAGGGTGGATTCCACCTTTTCCCGGATCTGCTCCTCGGTCAGGCCCGAGCGCTGCAGGCCCAGGGCCACTTCGTCGTAGATCATGGTCTTGGAGATCATCTGGTTGGGATTCTGCATCACATAGCCGATATGCTTTGCCCGGCTGCGGATGTTCTCCCCGGCCAGCGAGCGTCCGTTGAGGAAGATCTCGCCCGCGTCCGGTGTCTCGAAGCCGCAGATCAGCTTGGAGAGGGTGGATTTGCCCGCGCCGTTCCGGCCCACGATGCTGACCATCTCGCCTTTTCCGATGGCGAAGCTGACATTCCGCAGGGTCTGCTGCCCTTTCTGGTAGCCGAAGCTCAGGTCCCGCACTTCCAGCAGGGGTTCCGGGGCAGGCTGTGCCGCAGGGGCCGGGCGGGCGGTGAACCAGCCGTGCAGCTTCTGCGCATCCGCCGGTTCCAGCACAAGGCTGTCCACATGGGCAGGGTGCTTTTCAGGGGTGATCTCCACCCCGGCATACCGCAGGGCGGTCAGGTACAGCGGCTCCCGGATGCCGTTCTCGGCCAGAAGGCTGCCGCTGAGCAGTTCGTCCGGGTGCAGGTCGGCCAGGATGGTGCCCTCGTTCACCAGAACGATCCGGTCCACGTTCCGCCACAGCACGTCCTCCAGACGGTGTTCGATGATCAGGACGGTGGTGTCGGTCTTTTTCTGGATCTCGTCGATCAGCTCGATGGCCTGCTTGCCGGCGGCGGGGTCGAGGTTGGCCAGCGGCTCGTCAAAAAGCAGGATCTTCACCTGATCCACCATGACGCCTGCCAGGCTCACCCGCTGCTTCTGCCCGCCGGAAAGCTCGTGGGGCGCATAGCCCAGATGGTTCTCGATGCCCACCAGCTCTGCCGCGCGGCGGGTGATGGCATGCATCTCGTCCTGCGGGGTACAGCTGTTTTCCAGCGCAAAGGCGATGTCCTCGCCCACGGTCAGGCCGATGAACTGACCGTCCGGGTCCTGCAGCACGGTGCCCACATGGGCCGAAAGCTCAAAGATGCTGCTGTGGGGGGCATCCACCCCGTCCACCGTCAGGGTGCCGCTGCACTCGCCCGGGTTGGAGAAGGGGTTCAGGCCGTTGATGCATCCGGCCAGTGTGCTTTTGCCGCTGCCGGACGGCCCCGCGATGAGTACCCGCTCGCCGGGGTAGATGTCCAGATCGATGCCGGTCAGGGTGGGGCGCTTCTGGGCCCGGTACTGGAAGGAAAAGTTCCGGAAAGAGATGATGGGACTGCGTTCTGCCATGGGTTCGGTACCTCAGCTGTTTCAATCAAAAAAGCCCTTCCAGCGGCCGGGCGGCACAGATGGAAGGGCCGGACTTCATGCGGGGATCACTCCTGATCCAGAGAGCCTTTCTTGGCGATGGTCCTGGTATAGGCCAGCACCAGCAGGCCGCCCACCACCACAGCAGTGATGATGTTGGAGACGGCAGCGAATGCACCCTGTGCAAAGACCTTCTTGGCGGGCTCGGCATAGATCAGGATGTCCAGCACGGGGGCCACCACGATCCAGGCCAGCAGATGGGCCACGATGTTGGCGGCTGCAAAGGCGGCCACTTTCTTCTTGCCGAATTCGCCCTCCTGCAGGTCCAGCTTCTTGGAGAACAGGCCCACCACAACGCCCACGAAGGCCGATGCGATGACCCAGCTCCACCAGGGGCTGCCGCCCCAGGACAGGTCGATGAGGGTATGGCCGATGAAGCCGATCAGGCCGCCGGCCACAGGGCCGTACATGGCGGCCAGCAGGGCCAGCACGGCGTACTGCAGGCTGATGTTGGTGTTGGGCACCGGGCTGGGGATCGCCACAAAGCGGCCCAGGACAAAGAACAGTGCCGCGCCGATGCCGACGGCAACGAAGGTCTTGATATTGTTGTTGTTTTTCATATTCCTACGCTCCTCTTTTGTTCCGCAGAATGCGGAGATTCGTTCAAGGCAATTGTCAGTATACGACACAGCGGGAACCCTTGTCAATGGACAAACGGCGCTGTTTGTCAAAAAACGCCCGCTTCCGGCATCTTCCGATCCAAAAGCGGGCGTTTCAGGCGATTTTTCCGGGGGTTATCTGCGGTTCTTCCGGCGGGTCAGGGCCAGTCCGGCCAGCACCCAGCCGTCCTGATTGTCCGGGCCCGGCGCACCGGGACGGAGCGAATCATCCGGCAAAGCGGGCAGCTCCGACGAGGCAGGCTGTTCCGGCTCCGTGGAAGACGCGGGCTGTTCCGGCTGGGTCTCGCCGGACGAAGCGGGCGGCTCTTCGCGGCTGTCCGAACCGGCGGGTTCCTCCGGCACCTCCGAGGGGTCGATGGGGGTCGGGATCACCGGCGGCTGCTTCGGCTCCGAAGGCTGCTCCGGCACCTTGGGCTCTTCGGGCACCACCGTGCGGGTCTCTTCCTCCCCGGTCGTGCTGCTGCCGGTAGGGTCGGCGTATTCCAGCCAGGTGGTATTGGGGTTGCCCTCCCCTTCCACCACGGCGTCCTCCCGGACAGTGGCGGAATAGGTCAGTGTCAGCAGGTCGCCGGGGGTGAGCCGCTCATCCGAGAACGTGATCTCGAAAGCACAGCCGTCCTCACAGTCCTTTTTCAGGGTGTAATCAATGTTCTCTTTCAGCGTCTGTTCGATCTGCTTCCCGCTCTCATCCCCGACCGGGTGGGTGATCTTCAGCGAAGCTGCGTCAAAGTTCAGCCCGGACATGGTATCGTGGAGGACATACTTCGACGGCTGTCCGTGCGCCACCTGAATGGCGGTCTGGAACTGCACCGTCTCCCCGGGCTTTGCGGTGTTCCGCTTGACCGGGCTGCCGGCTTCCAGGATGTTTTTGGTCAGCTGCGGGTCGTAGTAACCTCTGGTATTTGGGATAAAGACACGCTGACCCGTAAAGCACAGCTGGCCTGCGTAATCCTTAGGCGTATTGGCAGGTTCCGTATCGATGTAGAAATCAAAGGGCTCCATCCGCAGCTCGTACCCGTGGGGTGCTTCCAGCTCCACCATCCGGTAAGCCACGCCTGTCTGCAGCAGGTTGCGGTTATCGCTGCCCACCGTTTTCAGAAGGCCGTCCGCACCAAACGTAACCGTGCCGGTGCCGAACCCGGGAAGTGCTTTCAGTTTATTTCTCAGGTCGTTCTTCTGCTCCGCGGTCAGATACTGGCCATCCTTCAGGGTATCCGTCAGGGTCCAGCCGTTCTGCGCCCGCACCGGATTCAGGGTCAGCTCCCAGTTCAGGGTCAGGGTATCACCATTTTCCTCAACGCCGATGCCCTCTTTCTGATAGCGGTCCCCCAGCTTCGCCGCAACGCTCCGAGTCGAATACGGGTTATTGTTCAGCACCGAATCGCCGGTGATCAGATATGCCCGATTCCAGGCCGCGTTGCCGTTCCCGAGCATCGGCGTATCCGGGGTGGTATAGGAAAACTCATAATAGGCATTGTCCAGGCCATTCAGCGGGGTGCCATTTTTAATGCCGTCTTCATAACCGAAATAATAGGGCAGCTGAACATCAACCGATGTCACATCATTGATGTTGGTTCCCGGCACAACGCGCTTCATCTTGGCCTCTTGATTTTTCAGCTCGTTGGCCTCATCCGTGCCGCCAAAAAAATCCCGCAGCACAGTGCCGGTCAGATCTGCATTGTTCTGGTTGAGTTTTACCGTCCATGTAATGGTGTGATCCGTATGCCATTCTCCGGATTTTGAGATCAGACCGCTGATGGTATAGCTCTCCCCCGCTTCCAGCGCAGGCAGTGTCAGGTCAAAGCTCTTGCCATCTGCCGCCGTCTTCACGCTCCAGCCGTTTGCTGTCTCCCCTTCCGGAGCGGTGTTTTCATAGATTTTATCATTGCCGTTTTTTTCGACGTCCAAAGACACTTTCAGAGAGTTTTCATCGTATTTTGCACCCACCAGTGCCTTGCCCAGATTAAGCTGCAGCGCATCGTGCAGAAGCACCGGGGTGCCCTGGGTTCCTTCTTCGGTGCTGACCGTGACCTGATAAGTGATCTTATTGTTGGCGACGTCCTTTTGAATGCCCTTTTTCACAATGCTCAGGTCCACCGGTTTCGGCTTCACAGTCATCTCGAACCTGACATCTTTGTTGAAATCCAGTTCCACCTTGCCGTCGTCATCCGCCTTCAGCTGGGAAACGGTGCCGGACAGCTCAATGGTTCCTTTAATGTCGCTTTCTTTGCTCTTCCCGATGTAATCCATATCCGTAAAATGGATGGTCACAACACCGTCCCGGATCTCATATTCGCCCACCGCCACATGATCGGCGTAGACCTTATCACTGCCCGTGAAATTCTTCAGGGTCTCCGGCAGCTGATAAAAGATGATCGTATCGGGCTGGTCGGTTCCATTCTGCCAGAGACTGCCTGTCGGGAGGGTATATTCCAGCCGGAATTTCAGGCCATCGCCATAGCCCAGCGCTCCTCCGGCCAGTTCGTCCCAGGAATGCCAGCTGTCATTCTTATTCTTTCTCCACTGGGCTTCGGATTTTGTGATATACTGTCCGAAATCCACGCCATCGGGATCGATTTCCACATCCGTGTCCGCATTCCCCGGTTCGTCCGGGTTGGAGGGGTCGGCGTAGTAGACGACCTGTGTGCCGGAGGACGCATCGTCGGACGGGGCGGGCTCCTCATCGGGCTGTAGGGTCACGGGGTGTTCCTCGGTCAGGTCCGGCAGGGTGGCAATGCCGCTGTCCGGGTCGGAGTCGGACTCCGTATCTGCGGCAAGCAGTGTCTGCGCCGGGCCGGATGCATCCCCCTCAGTCAGGGCATAGGCTGCGGACACCTGCGCCCCAAAAAGGCAACAAAAGCCCGCATTCTTCGACAAAAGCCACATTTTTGCATACAAAAAGCCCCCGCTCACGAAGAGCAGGGGCTTTCTCAGGAACGGTTTTATGCTGCGGAGAAACTCCGGTCAGCTTCAGTTCTTTGCGGTCAGCTTGAAGGAACTCAGGGTCTGGAAGGTCGTCACGATGACATTGACGTTGTTCACGATGGAGCTGCCTGCGGAGAACACACGGGCAATGTAGTTGAACAGCTTACCGACGTTCAGGAACACGTCCCAGGCAGTAGCCTCAGAAGCATCGGCACCGCCCTGCAGGTACACCATCTCGTTCTCATCAATTGCAGCAAAGCTTGCGGGCATCTTGATCTCATTGTTCATCATAACAGGGATTCCTCTCTTTCAATTCAATCTATATTACTGCCTGCCCCGGGGATCGGAACAGCCAGCATCAGAACCAGAACGGTGGTTCTTACGACAGGAAGAAAGCCAGAGTGCGGAGCCCCGCCGCTCTGAAATGTTTCCTATATAGGTTATACGATAAATATTCGGTTTTGTCAATCGAAATTTCGTAATTTTTACCATTCCGACCCATTTGTGGGCAGGTCTGTCTCAAATTGCGTAAGGATTCGACAGCTTTCTGCAGAATAATCGTTCAGCGGTTTTCCTCGCCGGCAAAAAATTCTTTTGTCAGCTTTACTACCGTGCCCGACAGCAGCAGCAGCGCGATAAGGTTGGGAATGCTCATCAGGCCGTTGAAGGTGTCGGCGATGCTCCACAGCAGGCCCAGATCCACCGTGGCACCCAGGATGGACACGAAGGAGTACACCACGAAGAAGGGGCGCACCACTTTGTCGCTGTGGCAGAGGAACGCCAGGAACCGGGAGCCGTACAGACCCCAGCCGATGATGGTGGAGAAGGCAAAGCAGCACAGGGCCACCGCGGTGAAGATGGAGGCCCCGCCGCCGTAGGTGGCGGTGAAGCCCGAGATGGTCAGCTCGGCACCGGCGGCGGTGCCGTAGTGGACCGGGGTGCCGCTGCACAGGATCACCATGGCCGTGAGGGTGCAGATGACGATGGTATCCGCAAACACCTCGAAGATGCCGAACATGCCCTGCTTCACAGGCTTGCGGGTATCGGCGCAGGCATGGGCGATGGAGCCTGTGCCGAGGCCTGCCTCATTGGAGAAGATGCCGCGGGAGACACCCTTCTGCATACTGACGAAAAGGCTGCCGATGGCACCGCCGGTGAAGGCGCGGGGGGTGAAGGCACCCACGAAGATGGACTCCAGCACATAGGGCAGGTCCTGAATGTTCAGGATCACGACGCCCACGGCCAGCACGATGTAGAACAGCGCCATGAAGGGCACCAGCTTCTCGCTGACGCTGCCGATCCGCTTGATGCCGCCCAGCAGCACCATGGCCACCAGCATGGCCACCACGATGCCCACCACAAGGTTCAGGGTGGACAGGGCGTTCTGGCCCACCACGCTGTACTCGGTCAGGGCCGTGTCGATGGCCGCCACGATGGTATTGACCTGGGTGGCGTTGCCGGTTCCGAAGACGGTCAGCACACCGAACAGGGAGTACAGCACCGCCAGGAACTGCCAGTTCTTACTCAGGCCGTTCTTAATATAGTACATGGGGCCGCCCACCCACTCGCCGGTCTCGCTGCGCTCCCGGAAATGGACCGCCAGCGTCACCTCGGCGAACTTGGTACACATGCCCAGCAGCGCCGAGCACCACATCCAGAACACGGCACCCGGGCCGCCGATGGCAATGGCACCGGCCACACCGGCGATGTTTCCGGTGCCCACCGTACCGGCCAGCGCAGTGCAGACCGCCTGAAAGGGAGTCATGGCACCGTCCAAGACGTCCTTCTTGCGGAACATCCGTCCGATGGTGGTCCTGATGGCGTAGGGGAATTTGCGGATCTGCAGAAAACCGGTCCGCACACTGAGCAGCAGTCCCACGCCGATGATGCACACCATGGCAGGGATGCCCCAGATGAAATTGTTGACCGCCTGATTGACGGCCGTGATGGTTTCGATCATGGTCTTTCCACACCTCTGAAAAATCAACTTCCGTGGCCGGGTGTTCCCCGGCAGACACGCTGTCTATTGTATCGTATCTTCCGGGTTCTGTCAATTTTTTCAGGGCGGAAAAGAGTTTTTTTCATCTTTTTCCCGTCAGGATTCGCAAATCAGGGACACCGTCTGATCTTCGCAGGGTTTCCGGCACCAGACCGCCTGCCAGGTCACGTCCTTCGGCAGCACCGGCGCAAAATGGCTGGAAGAACAGACCGTATGGACCCGCTTCTCCCCCCCTTCCGGCTGCCGGACCGTCCAGAACACTGCCGTAGGGCCGTCCGCCCCGCCGATCACGGCAATGGCGCTGTCGGCACCGTTTCCCGGAGCCTCCAGACCGTATTTTTCTGCCAGCGCGGCCCGCTCCGGGGAGACGGGCCGCCGCGGATGCGGCTTGCGGCGGGGCCGGTCGCCCTCGGCGCAGTCGTAGAGACGGAAGAACCGCTCCGAAGCATCCGGCGTCAGCGTATAGCTCATCCGGCAGACCTGATCCGGGAACTCCCAGCCGTCCTCCGGCGGGATCGGCACGGTCTCCGCCGCTGCTTCCCGGACGGTCAGCTGATAGTCCCCCTGCCCCGGCACTGTCAGCGTCACCGACGCCCCCTCGGCAGGGGTCCGGAACGTCCCCACCGGCACCTCGGCCCGCTCTGCTTCCAGTGCCAGTTCCAGACGGCGCAGGCGCTTTTGGCAGCTCTTCCGGCTGTCCGTCGCCCAGCGGAAGGTCTGCCGCCAGAAGCGCATCACCTTCGTCCGGTCCAGCCCATAGTGATCGATCCAGGCCAGCGCTTCGGGGTTTGACCCTTCCTCCCCCGGGACCCAGCCGGTCCCGCAGCCGCCGACGGAGCGCAGCAGGGCCCCATTCAGGGTCAGCTCCGCGCGGAAATCAAAGGACAGCGGGTTTTCCTGCTCGATCTGACGCTCTTCTGCCCGGCTCAGGGTGCGGCGGCATTCGCCGCTCTCATCGAAGCCCCACCGCTCCATGAAGGCCCGGAATTCCGGCTCCGGCACCTCCATCACGAAATCCGCCGCAAGGCCCTCCCTGCAGCGGTAGACCGCCGGGACTTTCCAGACCCAGCCGTTCCACCGGAACTCCCGGTCCAGACGGAGTTCTTCGCCTGCCTCCGCCGCAGCCCTTTTCCGCCCATAGCCTCCTCCAAAGAAAACGCGCCATTGCTTCTGCATCCGTAGGGCCTCCTTCTGTTTTTTGTTCATTCTATCACGGCCGTCTGCTGCCGCGCAATGATTCCTGCAAATTTTTGCCGGAGCCTTGCAGCGGAGCCCCTACACAAACCCCGGCGATTGTGCTATGATAGGGCTGAAAAAACGGTTTGGCACTGCCAACCATAAGAAGGTGTCGTTTCATGTCTGATTTGTTCGAAACTCTCCGGCAGGAAGGCATTGACCCTGCCCTGCTGAACGCGGTGGAGGAATACCGCACCGCCCATCCGCTGGCCGAGGGGCTGCGCCCCCGCATCCCCTCCCCGGCCTTTACATATTATGGAAAGGACGTCTGGGAGGAGGCGCTGGCGGCCCTGCTCTGCGGCGAGAACCTGCTGCTGGCGGGCGGCAAGGCCACCGGCAAGAACGTGCTGGCTGAGAATCTGGCCGCCGCCTTCGGCCGCCCGGCATGGGACATCTCGTTCCATGTGAACATGGACGCGGCCTCCCTCATCGGCATGGATACCTTTGAGAACGGGGCCGTGGCTTTCCGCCCCGGGCCGGTGTACCGCTGCGCCCAGTGCGGCGGCTTCGGTGTGCTGGACGAGATCAACATGGCCAAGAACGAGGCGCTGGCCGTGCTGCACGCGGTGCTGGACTTCCGCCGGGCCATCGATGTGCCCGGCTACGACCGCATCCCGCTGGCCGAGGAGACCCGCTTCATCGCCACCATGAACTATGGTTATGCCGGCACCCGGGAGCTGAACGAAGCCCTGACCTCCCGGTTCGTTGTGATCCAGATGCCCACCATCACCGGCGAGAATCTGGAAAAGCTGCTCCGGGCCCAGATGCCGGACCTGAACGAGAAGTATGTCCGTCAGTTTGCCCAGCTCTTCCTGGATCTGCAGAAAAAGTGCGACAGCGCCGAGATCTCCACCAAGGCGCTGGACCTGCGCGGCATGCTGGATGCGCTGCGCCTGATGCGCCGGGGCGTCCCGGCCGGGGCGGCGCTGGATATGGGCATCACCAACAAGGCCTTTGACTCCTACGAGCAGGGGCTGATCCGGGATGTCATCGCTGCCCGCATCCCTGCCAAGCTGACAGCCGAAAAGCTGTTCTGCTGATGGACGCCCGGAGCTACACCGCCGAAGAGCGGCGGGCTGCCAATCAGGTGTGGGCGGCGGCCGGGGCCTACGGCTTCGAACCGCTGTTCCTGGCCCGCAACACCGACGGCACCATCGATTTTTACATGAACTGCATCGTAGGGCTGGCCCACCGGTACTACGGCGACGATCTTCTGCGGGAGATCTTTGCCGCCTGGGAGGGCGACCTGCGGCAGAGCCAGCTGGACGACCTGACCTGGCTGTATCTGGAAAACGCCGCCTACCGGCTGGAGCTGCCCCGCCGCCCGGTGCTGGCCGAGCTGCGTCTGGCCCACGCCGATTATTTCTTCGGCATCCAGTACAAGCTTTCGCGGCAGGAGTGGATGGCCAAGAACCAGCTGGTCTACACCATGCAGGCCGACCGCTGGCGCACCGTGCAGGGCCGCCGCCCGCCGGTGATGACCCCCTACGAGAGCCAGCTGGCCCAGGCCCTTGCTCCCGCCCGGCCGCCGGAAGCCGGACAGCTCAAGGCTGCTCTGCTGGCGCTGTTTGCAAAATTTGCCCTGTTTGACGGCAAAGTACATCAGAAACCGGGGCTGCACCTGCATCTGGAGGGAGCTTTCGCCGCACTGGCCACCCGGACGCTGCCCACCCAGATGATCAAGACCGACCGGCTGACGGTGGAACACTCCAAAGCAGCGGAGGGCGGCGGCAGCGGCCCCACCGCCGACAAGCGGCTGGCCCACATCACCCTGCGGCAGAACGCCGCCGAGGACCGGGCCTACATCGAGAGCTGTTTCGGCCGCTCGATCTACCCGCCAGAGCGTCTCCGGAAAGCCGAGCAGGAACTCTGCACCGGGGCGCATCTGGGGTGCCGCCTCTGGTTTGCCGCCGGAGTCCCCAGCCCGGAGCAGGCCCCCACCCCGGAGGCAAAGCATCTGGCCGAACAGGCCCAGCTGCAGGCCGGGCGGAACCGGGCCTACTATTCTAAGAATCTGGAACTGCACCGCAGCGTGGAGCTGCGCCTTACCGAGCAGATCCGCAACTGCATCCTGGTCCACCAGCAGCCCAACGCCCGGATCGCCCGCAGCGGCAGTCTGGATGCCGACCGGGTCTGGCGCGCCATCCGTCTCAACGACAGCCGGGTGTTCCGCTGCGCCGAGGAGGAGAACCACCCCTCCTTCACCGTGGATCTGCTGCTGGACGCTTCGGCCTCCCGGCTCCACTGTCAGGAAGTCATTGCGGCCCAGGGCGCGATCCTGGCCCGGAGCCTTGCTGCCTGCAATATCCCCGTGCGGGTCAGCGCCTTTTCCAGCCTGCGGGGCTACACCGTGCTGCGGGTGCTGAAGCGCTTTTCCGACAAGAAACTGCAGGGGATCGATCAGTATTTTGCTTCCGGCTGGAACCGGGACGGTCTGGCCCTGCGGGCTGCAGGCGACCTTGCGGCCTTCGACCCCGGCCCGGCTTCCCGGCACCTGCTGATTTTCCTGACCGATGCCTCCCCCAACGACAGCCGCCGGGTGCCGCCCTCCTCCGGGCAGCCTCTGGGCTGCGATTACGGCGGCACTTTCGGTGTGGAGGATGCCGCCGCCGAGGTGCGTGCCCTGCGCCGCAAGGGGCTGCGGGTCTCGGCCGTGTTCATGGGTGAGGACCGCTCCGCCCACGATGCCGAACGGATCTACGGCAAAAATCTGGCCCGCATCCGCGGCATGGACCAGCTGGCCCGGGCCGTCGGACGGCTGATCCAGAACGAGATCCGGGAACTGGGCGACTGAGTCCGCCCGGCTGTTTACAACCATTCCGTTTGTATCGTTTGGATTTATTCGAAAATATTTTGGTTTTTGGCAAACTTTTAGTTGTATTTCGATCAGGCGTATGCTATAATAGGGTCGCAGAACAACCATACGGTAGTTTTTGGGAGAGTATTCAAAACCAAGGAGGAGACCTGTTATGGACGCCAACCGTTATTTTGAGGAAATGCACCGTGCCATGTCCGCCCAGAAGACCGGGCTTGCCCTGCTGCTGACCGTCAGGGTACAGGACCTGGGCGGGGCCGATGCCTATCTGGAACTGCGGCAGGATGCTGCCGGGCGCGCCCGGGTGTTTTACTCCACCATGGGGCGGCGGGACCTCAATTTCCAGCTCTTCCGCAAAGGGTGGCAGCAGTGCCATAACGCTTCCGGCGAGATGACCGGCCGGTTCCCGGCCCGGGCCGACACCCTGCTGGACACCGCCGATTTCTCCGCCTGTATCCGCAGCGACCCGCTGGACGCCGACCGCACGGCCCGCATCCTGCAGGAGCTGCGGCGGCTCTCCGGCACGTCCTGCTCCTGCCCGCCCTCCCCTGCCCGGGAAGGTGCCCTGATCACCGCCGAAAGCTTCGTGGGCCGGGGCGGCCGCTGGTGCTACTGGTCCGCTCAGGCTTCCGCCTGCCTGCCGGTGGCAGCGATCCTCTGCTGGCTGGGGGATTTTCTGGCCGGGAGCGAACGCCGCACCCTGCAGTCCTGCCCGGAAGCCATGGCGCTGGCCTCCCGCTGGCTGGCCGAGTCCGCTTCCCCCTTCTCGTGCCCGGCCGACGCCCCCCGCACCCCGCTCCGCCCGCAGGTCTCCGCAGCGCCCCGCCGGGCCGCTGCCCCTGCCGGCAACCCCCACTGGCAGAGCATCCTTGCCGTGCTTGCCACGGTGTAAGGCGTTTTCCTCCGCTCTATAAAACAGACACAGCCGTCCGATGCACCTGATGATGCGCCGGGCGGCTGTTTTTGCCTGTCAGGAATGCTGCGTTACAGTTCGCTGAGGGTCTCCGTGATGTTCATCATGCAGATCCGCCGGGCCGGGGCGTACACGGCCGCAGGGAATGTTCTCTTCCCGCTCCCCGGCGGGCAGCAGTTCATTGCGCACCGGGGCTTTGCTTTCCGCGTGATCTCCTCCGCAGCCGCCGCATCATAGCCCAGCACCGCCAGCTGCCGCCGGAACGCCCCCGCAAACACCACCCACATCCCCATGGGCATCCCGATGTACTTCATGTGCGTCCTCCTTCTGGTCTGCATCTGCGCAGTTAGTTTTTGCTAACTTTTTTCGTTTTGAAAAAGCCGCCCCTTGCATTTTTCGGTACAAAAAGCGGCTTTCTTTCGTCTTATTTCAGAAAAGCGCCCGATTATTCCGGCAGGTCCTCTTCGTTCTCCAGGCTGTGCCAGACGTTCTGGACGTCATCGTTGTCCTCCAGAGCATCCAGCAGCTTGCCCATGGCCTTGAGCTGATCGGGGTCGGTCAGGCGGGTGGTGGTCATGGGGACCATGGCCAGATCGTCGGAGAGGATCTCGTAGCCCTT
>CAKSZU010000003.1 GCA_934526125.1 uncultured Faecalibacterium sp.
GCACCGCGTTTCGGCATTGCCTTTGTCTGGCTTGCTGTACCAGCTGGTTGGCTTGCGAACTTTTTAATCTCCTATGGGGCTCTCAGGAAATCATGGCCGACTGATAAAATGGCATCAACCAGATAACTTCCAGTTTGTCGCTCTCATCCAGCAGAGTCCGGGGCAGGTACGCCCCAACAAAGAGGGATCATCCTATGAAGATCGAAGTAATGGGTTACAGCGGCTCCGGGAAATCCACCCTATGCCGCAGACTGCACGAACACTATCAGGTGCCGGTGCTTCATCTGGACACCGTTCAGTTTCTGCCGGACTGGAACGTCCGGCCGGATGCGGAGAAGCAGGAACTTGTCTGCTCTTTTCTGGACTCCAACCCCGGCGGCTGGGTCATTGACGGGAACTACACCAACCTGAGCTACGAGCGCCGGAACGCTGAGGCGGATGTCATCATCCAGATGCTTTTCAACCGGCTGGACTGCCTTTTTCGCTGCGCCCGGCGGTACCGCACTTATAAAGGGAAAAGCCGCCCTTCCATGGCGGAAGGCTGCAACGAAAAGCTCGACCCGGAGTTCGTCCGGTGGATCCTGTGGGAGGGCCGTTCCCGGAAGATCCGGGACCGCTACCGGCGCATCCGGGAGCAGTACCCGGACAAAGTGATCGTCCTCAGAAATCAGCGGCAGCTGGACGCCTACCTGAAAAGTCTGGGTCTGTAATGTCCTGTCTCCGGCTTCGGCCGGGGATTTTTTTGTCCGTATCATGTTCTTCCGGCCAGCCCTGCGTCCTCTCGGTCTCCATGGGCTATGCCACCGCCGACCTGCGGGTGGAGACCATCGACGAGTTCATGAACCGCATCGACCGGCAGATGTATCTGGACAAGGCGGCCTACGATCAGGATCACGACCGCCGGAAAAACCGACTTTGATCTGCACGGTTCTCATTTTCCATCTTGTTATTTTTGCAATCGTTTGCTATACTTGTTGCAAACGTAACGCCCCACAGCACCCCATACAGGAGGGATGGAATATGACGATCTACGATATTGCACGGGAGGCCGGCGTTTCAGCCAGCACTGTCTCCCGTGTCATCAATAAAAAAGCCGGCATCAAGGAGAGTACCCGCAAACGGGTGCAGAAGCTTCTGGACGAGTATAACTACACCCCGGACGCCTCGGCGCGGGGGCTGGTGACCCAGGCTTCCAAGTTCATCGGCATCCTCATCGAGGATATCCGGGTGGTCCACCACACCGAATCGGCCTATGTCATCGAACAGGAGATGACTCGTCAGGGCTACACCTGCATCACCTTCAGCACCGGCACCGACGAAGCGCGGAAAGCACAGTACATCGAAATTTTAGAACAGCGCCGGGTGGAGGGCGCGATCTTCATCGGCTCCATGTTCGGCACCGAGACCGTGCTGAAGAGCGTGGAACAGCATCTGCCCAACATCCCAGTGGTCATCGTCAACGGGACCATGGACCTGCCCAACGGATACAGCGTCCTGATCGACGAAGAGCGCGGCATGGAGGAGTGCGTCTCCCTTCTGGCAGAAAAGGGCCGCCGCCGTCTGGCCTATCTGATGGATGTGGACACCCCGGCCAACCAGAAAAAGAACCGGGGTTTCCAAACCGGGATGCTCCGCTGCGGGCTGGACGCCGATGACTGCTCGGTCTTTGTGCCGGTCGACGGCACCACCGGCCCCCGGAGTTCCATCGAGCGCGGCCGGGCCGAGACCGCCGAACTGCTGGCAAAAAAGCCTGATATCGAGGGGATCGTCTGTGCCACCGACCTGCTGGCCATCGGCTGTATGCAGGAACTGAAGGCCCGCGGGATCTCCATCCCGGAGCAGACCGCCGTCATCGGCGTGGACAACACCCTGTACGGCCAGCTCTGCACCCCCACCCTGACCACGCTGGACAACAAATCGGGCGAAGTGAGCCTCGCCGCCGCCAACATGCTGCTGGATGTGCTGCAGGGGCGGCCCGTCAGCCACAAGCTGATGCTCCTGACGGAGATCATCCAGCGCGAAAGCATCTGATTTCTCCCCCGGCAGACCTTCCAAACGGAGTCTGCCGGGGGACTTTTTGCCTTTTTATGGAAATCGATTGCTGTATTCTTTCGGTTTTGTTTCCATTTTCAGTCAGGTTGTCTAAAACAGGGTCCGGATAATTGTTGAATCTGCGAATTGAAAATCAGTTCAAAACCGTGTAATCTATGTCTCGTAAGAATTGCAATCGATTGCAGCGCAGGAAGAGTCAAGGAAAGCAAGGAGACGCAACTATGATTTACGGCAACATCAACGCCAAAGAGACCGAAGCCGCCTACACCCCCGTGATCCGCAAAGCGCTGGAGATCCTGCGCACAACCGATGTCAGCGAGATGCACCACGGCAAGTACCCCCTCGACGGGGACCGGCTGATCCTCCAGATCAACGAGATCACCACCGGTCCCAAGGAGACCAAGCGTCCGGAGGTCCACCGCCAGTACATCGACGTGCAGTATATGGTCCACGGCCATGAGCTGATCGGCTTCTACCCCGACTGCAAGGACGGCGAGGTCCTGGAGGACAACCTCGACAGCAACGACGTGCTGTTCTACAAGGAGCGCAGCGACGTCCACGAGATCATGCTGCCCATGACCGACGGCTGCTACGCCATCTTCTTCCCGGAGGATGTCCACCGTCCCTGCTGCATGATGGATGCCCCGGAAGATGTGAAGAAGATCGTCCTGAAAGTCCGTGTGGACTCTCTGTGAGCGGATACAAGGAGGAAAAGATGATGCGAGTTTCTTATCAGACGATGCTGGCCGAGTTTGAGCGTGTGCTGACCAAATACGGCTTCTCGGCAGACCGTGCCCACGACGCCGCCGAGATCTTTGCCCAGAACAGTCTGGCCGGTGTGTTCAGCCACGGGCTGAACCGCTTCCCGGTGGCGGTCGATTACCTGAAAAAGGGCGAGATCGACCCGGCCGCCGAGGCCGAGTGTGTGGCAAGCTTCGGTTCCATGGAGCGCTGGGACGGCCACCGCGGTTTCGGTCCCCTGAACGCCAAGCGGGCCATGGACCGCGCTGTCGAGCTGGCCAAGCAGAACGGCATCGGCCTGGTGGCGCTGGGCAACAACAACCACTGGATGCGGGGCGGCACCTACGGCTGGCAGGCCGCGGATCAGGGCTGCATCGGCATCTGCTGGTCCAACACCTGCCCGAACATGCCTGCCTGGGGTGCCAAGGACAACCACATCGGCAACAATCCGCTGATCCTGGCCGTGCCCCGCTCCAACGGCGAACACGTCATGGTGGACTGCGCCCTGAGCCAGTTCAGCTACGGCAAGCTGGAGACCACCCGTCTGGCAGGCAAACAGCTGCCGGTGGTGGGCGGCTACGATGAGAACGGCAACCTGACCACCGACCCGGCCGCCATCGAAAAGACCCGCCGGATGATCCCCATCGGCTACTGGAAGGGCAGCGGTCTCTCCATCCTGCTGGATATGATCGCAACGGTGCTGACCGATGCAAACTCCGTGGCAAAGATCGGCACCTTCGGGGTCGAGGTCGGCCTGACCCAGATCATGATCGCCATCGATCCCACCAAGTTCCAGTCCGCCGAGGCCACGGACGCCATCGTGGACGCCATCGCCGCCGATGTTGCCTCCAGCCAGCCGGTCACCGAGGGGGCCGAGGTGCGCTGCCCCGGTCTGGGTGAGCACCGCAGCCGGAAGGAAAATCTGGAGCTTGGCATCCCCGTTGCCGAGGAAAAGTGGAACGAAGTTCTGGCCATGTGATGCCGGACCCAGAAAAAGGAGAATTGCCGTGAGAAAGAAGATCAACCGCCGCACCTTCCTGAAGGTGATGGGCGCTGCCGCTCTCGCCGGAGCCGCCGGGAGCCTGACCGGCTGCGGAAGCTCCGGGCAGGGAGACGGGAAAAACACCATCATCCGGGTGGCCTTCAACCAGCCGGAGACCCACGCCGAATACATCGCGCTGGCCGACTTCGGCGAGAAGTTCGCCGCTGCCAACATCGCCTCGGCCCCCACCGGCATGCTGATCCCGCCCTCCAACCTGATGATCGTCTACTCCACCATCGCAGGCAGCGTCTCCGTCGCCGCCCTGTTCACGGCCGGTTATCTTCCCGGCATCCTGTGGGGCCTCATCGTCATGGTCATTGCCGGCATCACCGCTAAGAAAAAGGGCTATGTGGTGCAGGAAAAGGTCTCCGGCAGGCAGGCCCTGAAGGCCATTCTGGACGCCATCCCCAGCCTGCTGCTCATCGTCATCATCATCGGCGGCATCCTGGGCGGCGTGTTCACCGCCACCGAGGCTTCTGCCGTGGCCGTGGCCTACGCCACCGTCCTGGGCCTGATCTACAAGGGCTTCACCCTGAAGGACCTGCCCCGCATCATTCTGGAGTCCGCCAAGATGACCGGCATCATCACCCTGATGATCGGCCTGTCCTCCATCATGTCCTGGGTCATGGCCTTCACCGGTCTGCCCGACCTGATTGCCAACGGCATCCTCTCCCTCACCGGCAACAAGTACATCATCCTCGTCCTGATGAACATCATCCTGCTGATTGTCGGCACCTTCATGGACCCCACCCCCGCCGTCCTGATCTTCACCCCGATCTTCCTGCCCATCTGCAAGACCTTCGGGATGCACGCCGTCCAGTTCGGCATCATGGTCAGCATGAACCTGTGCATCGGCACCATCACCCCGCCGGTGGGCTCCATCCTGTTCACCGGCTGCAAGGTGGGCCATGTCAGGATCGAGCAGGTCATCAAGGAGCTGCTGCCGTATTTCTTCGCCATCCTCGCGGCTCTGCTGCTGGTGACGTACATCCCCGCCATCTCCATGACTCTGCCCACCCTGGCCGGGCTCATCAAGTGAGGAAGCTGCCATGGAAAAACCGCTTTGTCCCTCGCTGCTCAACCTTTCGGATGACTCTCTGAAGGACGAGGTGCAGAAGCTGGACCGCAGCGGCGCCGACATCCTGCATCTGGATGTCATGGACGGGGACTATGTGCTGGTCATGACCGTCAACCCCGGCTTTGCCGGAAGAGATTATCTGCCCTATGTGGAGACCAAGATCAAATGGCTGGTGGAGATCCGCCGCCAGTACGGGTTCCACATCGTCATCGACGGCGGTGTGACCTGGGAGGTACTCCGCCGCCTCTGGGGATACGGCGTCGAGGGCTTTGTTCTGGGTAAGCAGATCCTGTTCGGGCAGGACCAGCCCTACGATCAGATCATCCGGAAGATCCGGGCGGTCTGAGCTGACTTGACAGATTTGACAGGAGGTTAGAACGATGGGATTTTTGACTGGAAAAACTGCGATCATCACCGGTGCAGGACGTGCCGTTCTGAAGGACGGCAGCTGCGGCTCCATCGGCTATGGCATTGCCACGGCCTACGCCAAAGAGGGAGCCAATCTTGTGATCACCGGCCGCAATCTCAAGAAGCTGGAGAACGCAAAGCAGGAGCTGGAAAGCCGCTACGGTATCCGCGTCCTGACGGTTCAGGCCGATGTCTGCGCCGGGGGCGACAACGAAGCCGTGGTCGCCAACGTGGTCCGGCAGGCTGTGGAGACCTTCGGCGGCATCCAGGTGCTGATCAACAACGCGCAGGCTTCCGCTTCCGGTGTGCCGCTGGCGGAACACACCACCGCACAGTTCAATCTGGCGCTTTACTCCGGCCTGTACGCTGCGTTTTACTATATGAAAGCCTGCTACCCCTATCTGAAAGAGTCGAAGGGCAGCGTCATCAACTTTGCATCCGGTGCCGGGCTGTTCGGCAACTTTGGCCAGAGCGCCTACGCCGCCGCCAAAGAGGGTATCCGCGGCCTGTCCCGTGTCGCTGCCACCGAATGGGGCAGGGACGGCATCAACGTCAACGTGGTCTGCCCGCTGGCCTGGACGGCCAAGCTGGAACAGTTCCAGCAGGCCTACCCGGACGCCTTCAAGGCCAATGTCAAGATGCCCCCCATGGGCCACTACGGCAACGCCGAGACCGAGATCGGCCGGGTGTGTGTCCAGCTGGCCGGGCCGGACTTCAAGTTCATGTCCGGCGAGACCCTGACGCTGGAAGGCGGCATGGGCCAGCGGCCGTGATTCCGCTCTTTTTCGACGTTTTGCCGTGATCTATGTGCAACATTTTTGTGAAACTCTGACAATGCCGATTGACAGCGGTGTCAGGACGTGATATCTTAGCGTTGACAAACCGGGCTCTGTTCTCCGACAGGGCCCCCGCGATCTGCCGCATTCCTGCGGCAAGGAAAGGTTGAACCGCTATGACAAACACCCTGAAACGTTCCGGCGCTGCGCTGGTCTCGCTGGCCCTTCTGGTGCTGCTGGCCCTGTGTGCCGGAGCTGCCTCCAGCCAGAACGTCGGCGTCAAATTCTGGAAAGAGAAATCCGATAAGGAGTCCATGGCCAACACCGGCATCGACTCGGACCGCACTGCCACCCTCACCCGCCAGAGCAACGGCACCTATACCCTGACCCTGCCCGTCAAGCAGGTCTCCAAGATGGGCGTCACCGGCTACCTGAGCGGCCTGACCATCGGCGATGTGACCTATGACGGCACCCTGACCGGCGACTTCAGCAAGTCCACCGCCGTACTCACCATCAAGAACCTGCCCGCTTCGGTCCTGACCGGCAGCGACGTCAACAAATCGGTCCTTGTGACCTGCAACATCCAGATGGATATGGCGCTTCTGGGCGAGATCAACACCACCGCCCGGATGTGCATCTGGAACAAGAAATAACCCCTTTGCCCTGAGGACAGAAAATACTGCCGCACAGCAGATGTGCGGCAGTATTTTTGTGCTTACAGATCCAGTTTCTTTTCCACAAGGCCGGTGACCATCTCGTCCAGCTGGGTCACCGCGTGTTCCGCGCCTTTGGCCAGCTTGCGGACGTTCCGCCGGACCTGCCGCGGATTCTGGGTCAGGGCCATGGTGCCCGCGGCTCCCAGCGCCGCCCCGGCGGCCATTCCCAGCAGCAGGCCGCCTGCGGACTCCTGTCTGTATTCATGTTTCATGCTCGTTTCTCCTTTCGGCCGGTGCATTTCCCCTGCCGGTGCTAGTATTTCCTGTAAAGAATCCGCTATACGCTTTTTTTGTCCCGCAAAATGTGGTATACTGTATCATACGCTGAAAGGCCGGGCCCTGTGCAGGGCTGCGGCCTGTGCGAAGGAGGTCCCTTTTTGTTGAAACCGAATGAACCGAAAAAAATCCTCTGCATCCACGATCTTTCCGGCATGGGCCGCTGCAGCCTTGCGGTGATCCTGCCGGTGCTGTCGGTCATGGGCGACCAGCCCGTGGCCCTGCCCACGGTGGTGTTCTCCACCCATACCGGTGGCTTTGGCACCCCGGCCCGGCTGGACGGCGCTGACTACGGCGCAGCTGCACTGGAACACTACCGGGAGCTTGGGGTGGAGTTTGACTGCATCTACACCGGCTATCTGGGCGGAGAAGAGCAGGTTGCTCTGGCCGAAAAGGCCTTTGCCCTCTGGCCCGCCGCCCGCAAAGTCGTCGACCCGGTGATGGGCGACAACGGCAAAGCCTATTCCTCCGTCACCCCGGCCTTCATCGACCGGATGCGGGAGCTCTGCCGCAGCGCCGACCTGATCCTTCCCAACGCCACCGAGGCCGCCCTGCTGCTGGAGCGCCCTCTGCAGACTTCGGATCTTGACGATGCCGCCGCGCAGGCGCTGGCTTCGGATCTGCTGACGCTGGCCCCCAGCGCCGTGGTCACCGGCCTTTCGCTGGGCAAGTACATCGGCTGTGCAGGTGCCGGCCGCGAGAGCTTCGTCATCAAGAAGCTCCACATCGACCGCAGCTTCCCCGGCACGGGGGATCTGTACGGTGCCGTACTCATCGGCTCCCTGCTGCAGGGCAACGCCCTCAGCGCCGCCGCAGACAATGCCGCCGAGTTCGTCTCCCTGGCCATCCAGCAGACCCCTGCCGGGCAGGACCCCCGCTATGGCGTCTGGTTCGAGCCTCTGCTGCCCCGGCTGTGCCCCGTGAGCTGGGACGACTGAGGGAGGGGCAGCATGAGCGAGAAACCGACCCTGAACATCGTTCTGGTGGAGCCCCGGATCCCTCAGAACACCGGCAATGTGGCCCGCACCTGTGCCTGCACCGCCTGCCGGCTGCATCTGGTGGGCCCCATGGGGTTTGCCATCGACGACAAAAAGCTGAAGCATGCCGGGCTGGACTACTGGCATTACCTGGACATCCACTACTACGACGGGCTGGATGATTTCTTTGCCAAAAATCAGGGCCCGTTCTACTACTTCACCACCAAAGCGCCTCAGCGCTACACCGACATCCGGTACCCGGACGGGGCCTATCTCGTGTTCGGGCGGGAGGATGCCGGACTGCCCGAGGCTCTGCTGGCCGCCAACCAGGAGCATTGCATCCGGATGCCCATGCGGGACACCTGCCGCAGCCTGAACCTGTCCAACAGCGTGGCTGTGGGCGTGTACGAGGTGCTGCGCCAGTGGGATTTTCCCGAGCTGCTGGACCATGGCCGCCTGCGCGAATACGAATGGAAATGAGGGACATTATGAGCAAGATCGCGATCCTGACCGATTCCTCCTGCGACATCCCACAGGAGATGGCCGAGAAATACGGCATTGACATTATGAGCTTCCACATCCTGCTGGATGATGTAGACTACCTCGAGCGTGTGAGCTGCACCAATGAGGAATTTTACGATAAGATGCGCGCCGCAAAGGGCATCCCCTCCACGGCGGCCATCACCCCGATCCAGTTCTGCGAGAAGTACTGCCAGTATGTGGACGAGGGCTATACCGACGTCATCCATGTGCCTATCAACCGCAGCGGCTCCTCCACCTACAACAACGCCGTCATGGCGCAGGGGATGCTGCGGGAAGAGCGCCCGGAGCATCACCTGAAGATCCACCTGCTGGACCCCCACACCTACTCCATGGTGTTCGGCTGGTATCTGTGCGAAATGGCCCGGAAGCTCCAGAACGGAGCCGAGATCAGCCACGTCATCCAGGAATTCGAGACCCAGATGAACAAAATGGAGATCATCCTGGGACCTTACAGCCTGAAGCAGATGAAGAAGAGCGGCCGCATCTCCGCCGCCGCTGCCGTCATGGGCGAGCTGATGGGCATCCGCCCCATCATCACCCTGATCGATGGTCAGACCAGGGTGGAAGCCAAGGTCCGCGGCGATGACAAGGTCGTGCCCGCCATGGTCGAGCTGTGCAAAAAGCGGAGCGGGGGCGTGGAGGACTTCGATTACCTGATCGGCCACACCAACATCGCCCAGAAGGACGATTTGGAACGGGCCTGCCGGAAAGCCTTCGGCAAGGCTCCCCTGCTGAGCTTTGAGCTGGGCGGCGTCGTTTCCGCCAACACCGGCCCCGACACCATCGCACTGGTCTATGTGGGCCACCCCAGAAGATGATCTGAGCGTCTGATCTTACACAGCTTTCCACCCGGACCGTCTGCTCCGGTGGAAAGCTGTTTTTTCTGGTTGCATTCCGTCCGATTTTATGCTATACTCCCACTTGCTGCATTTTCATGCAGTTTCCTGAAAGAGCAACTTAGGATTTTAGGCTCCCCGGCACGTCTCGAACCGCGCCGGGCCAAACCCACGGGGCTGGCGGTCCCTGTGCGGTCAAAATTCATCCGCCGGAGTATTTGTATCATGAATCTGAATCTTTCTGTCCGCAAACTGTCCCGCTGCGCCGTGGTCGCAGCCCTCTACGTCGTGCTGTGCATGGCCCTGCAGCCGCTCTCCTATGGCGCGGTGCAGGTGCGCGTGGCCGAGGCCCTCTGCCTGATGCCCGTCTTCGGTGCCGAGTACATCTTCGGCGTCGTACTGGGCTGCTTTCTGGCAAACCTGCTGGGCTCCACCATCGTGGATGTGATCTTCGGCACGCTGGCCACTCTGCTGGCCTGCATTGCCACCTACAAACTGCGGAACCTCCGCTTCAAGGGGCTGGCCCTTGCCGCCTCCCTGCCGCCGGTGGTCTTTAATGCTGTCATCATCGGCATTGAGATCGCCGTCCTCTTCCCCGATCCTTCTTCCTCCGCCCCCCTGTGGCTGGCCTGCATCACCAACGGCATCTCCGTCGGCATCGGCGAGCTGATCAGCTGCACCGTGCTGGGCGTCCTGCTGGTGAAGATCGTGGAGACCAACGCTTCCCTGCGCAAAGTATTTCTGACGGCCTGATCGAGCAGGCCCATCTTTCCGGGGCTTCGGAAAGCTTTTCCGGTTGCTCGGCTTTTCCGCCCCTGCTGTACAACAAAAAGACCTTCGAGTTCTGACGCTCGAAGGTCTTTTTGTTGCATTCTTCTTGTCGGACGGGCCGTTTTACTTGTGTTCTTCCAGCCAGCGCAGGGCCATATAGGCGTAGGCCGCGCTGCCCTCGAAGAGGATGCTGTCGTCAAACTTCACCTTGGGGTGATGCTGGCCGAAGGTATAGCCCTCCTTGGCATTGCCCGCGGCGAGGAACATGCTGACGGTAGGCACCTCGTGGCTGACAAAGGCGAAGTCCTCGCTGCCGCCGCCGGGCTTGCCTCCGGTGATGGGAGCCATATCCATGGCACCCTTGCCCAGCAGCTCGCCCATATAGGTCAGGGCATTGCCGGCCAGCTCCTTGTCCACCACCATGCAGGGGCAGAAATCGCTGAAGGTGACCTCGGCGGTGCAGCGGTAAGCCGCTGCCACGCCGTTGACGATCTCGGTCATCCGCTTGTGGATCAGCTCCGTCACCGCACCCTCGGGATCCACCGTGCGGATGGTGCCCCACATCTCGGCGGAATCCGGGATGACGTTGGAGGCCGCACCTGCCTGGAACCGGCCGGTGGTGAACACCCCGAAGCTGTGGGGGTCCAGCTCGCGGCTGTTGATCTCCTGCAGGGCAATGTGGATGTGCGCCGCCGCGGTGATCGGGTCGATGCACTTCTCCGGCATGGAGCCATGGCCGCCCTTGCCGTGGACGATGATGTGGTACTGCTCGCAGCTGGCCATGGTGATGCCGCCGCCGGGCACCAGCACCATACCGGCAGGCAGGGGCATCCCGGCCAGCACATGGAACATGACAGCCGCATCCACCTTCGGGTTCTCCAGCAGGCCGTTGGCGATCATATCCGGCGAGCCCTGGAAGATCTCCTCCGCCGGCTGGAACTCCAGCTTGACGGTGCCCTTGATCTCGTCCTCATGCTCCTTCAGCAGCTTTGCGGCACCCAGCATCATGGCGGTGTGCATATCGTGGCCGCAGCCGTGCATCCTGCCCGGCACCTCGGAGGCGAAGTCCACGCCGGACTCTTCCTGAATGGGCAGGGCGTCCATATCGCCCCGCAGCAGGATGGTCCTGCCGGGGTGCTTTCCGCCCGCCAGTGCGATCACACCGGCCTTGCCGCAGTCCACGGGTTCATAGCCCATCTCGGTCAGGGCTTTTTTGACCAGTGCTTTGGTCTGGGGCAGGTCAAAGCCCACTTCCGGATGACGGTGCAGGGTGCGCCGCCACTCCACCAGCTGGGGTTCCAGCTCCCGGGCCGCCGCCAGAAGTTCCTTTGCAGTCAACATACCAAATCCGCTCCTGTTCTGTTTTATTTTTCAGCTCAGTTCTCTCCGCCCTGGTTTCCGTCGGGGTGATACTGGGCACAGGTACATTTCTTCCACTTGAGGCCGCTGCCGCAGGGGCAGGGGTCGTTGCGGCCGATCTTGATGACCCGGACGGGCTGGCCCTTGGGGGCACCCTTGGCACCGGGGGCACCGTTGCCGGGCACAAAGCCCTCGCCGGTGGGCTTGGCCACCTGCTCCCGCTTGGGGGCAGCGCCGGCCTGCCGGATCTCGATGGTCAGCAGCATCTTGATGCTGGACTCCCGGATGGAATCCACCATCTGGTCGAACATGTCGAAGCCCTCGATCCGGTACTCCACCACGGGGTCCTTCTGGCCGTAACCGCGCAGGGCGATGCCCTGCCGCAGCTGATCCATGTTGTCGATGTGGTCCATCCACATCCGGTCCACGCACTTGAGCAGGCAGATGCGCTCCAGCTCCCGCATGACCGGGGAACCGTACCGCACTTCCTTGGCCTGCAGGATCTGCATCCCGCGGTCATACAGCATATCGGCAATGCCCTGCTGGGAGATGTTGTCGTAGTCGGCCACCGTGTAGTGGAAATCGGCATCGGTGGTCAGCCAGCCCTGATAGTGGCGGCGGAGGGCACCGAAGTCCCACTCGTCCTTCACATCCCCGGCCAGGAACTGCTTGCAGCTGGAGTCGATGTTCTCCCGCAGCATGTTGTGCATCTCACTGCTGATATCCTCGCCGTCCAGCACTTTGCGGCGCTGGCCGTAGATGATCTCGCGCTGCTGGTTCATGACGTCGTCGTACTTCAGCACGTTCTTGCGGATCTCGAAGTTCCGGCCTTCCAGCTTTTTCTGGGCACTTTCCAGCGTGCTGGTGATCATCCGGTTCTCGATGGGGGTATCCTCATCGATCTTCAGGGTATCCATCAGGCTGGAGACCCGGTCGCCGCCGAACAGGCGCATCAGGTCGTCCTCCAGGCTCAGGTAGAACCGGGAAGCGCCCGGGTCGCCCTGACGGCCGGCACGGCCGCGCAGCTGGTTGTCGATGCGGCGGCTCTCGTGCCGCTCGGTGCCGATGATGAACAGGCCGCCTGCCTTGCGCACCTCGTCGGCCTCGGCCTCAATGGCGGGCTTGTACTGGGCGTACAGCTCCTCGAACCGCTTGCGGGCAGCCAGGATCTTTTCATCGTCCGTCTCGCCGTGGCCGTCGGCCTCGGTCAGCAGCTGCTCCACTGCGGCGGGCAGGGCATCTTCTGGTTTTTCGGGGTCAAGCAGGTTCTCGCAGAAATGTTCTTTCCGCATCTGGGCCTTGGCCATGAACTCGGCATTGCCGCCCAGCATGATATCGGTACCACGGCCTGCCATGTTGGTGGCAATGGTGATGGCCCCCTTCTTACCGGCCTGCGCCACGATCTCGGCTTCGCGCTCGTGGTTCTTGGCGTTCAGGACGTTGAAATCCCGGGTGTACTTCTGCAGCATCTTGGCCAGCGTCTCGCTCTTCTCCACGCTGACGGTACCCACCAGCACGGGCTGGCCGTTCTTGTGGCATTCCATCACCTGCTCGATGACGGCACGGTACTTGCCGTTGACGGTCTTGTAGACGGCGTCCGGGTAATCCTTGCGGATGTTGGGGCGGTTGGTGGGCACGGCGACGATGTTCAAGCCGTAGATCTCGGTGAACTCGGTAGCCTCCGTCTTGGCGGTACCGGTCATACCGGACAGCTTCTTGTACATGCGGAAGTAGTTCTGGAAGGTGATGGTGGCCAGGGTCTTGCTCTCGGCGGCGATCTTCACGCCCTCCTTGGCCTCAATGGCCTGATGCAGGCCCTCGTTGTACCGGCGGCCGATCATCAGACGTCCGGTGAACTCGTCCACGATGATGACTTCGCCGTTCTTGACCACATAGTCGATGTCCTTCTTCATGACACCGTAGGCCTTGATGGCCTGATCGATGTGGTGGGCCAGGGTCATGTTCTCGGCGGCGGCCAGGTTCTCGATTTTGAAGTATTCCTCGGCCTTCTTGATGCCCTTGGCGGTCAGGGTGCAGGTCTTGTGCTTTTCGTCCACGACATAATCGCCGTCGGTCTGCTCATCGGTCTCCACCTTGTCTTCCAGCTCCACCACCACGCTCTTGCGCAGAGTGCGGACAAAGCGGTCTACCTGGGTGTACAGGCTGGAGGAGTCCTCGCCGCGGCCCGAAATGATCAGGGGGGTGCGGGCCTCATCGATCAGGATGGAGTCCACCTCGTCCACAATGGCAAAGGCATGTCCGCGCTGGACCATGTTGTCCTTATAGGTCACCATGTTGTCGCGCAGGTAGTCGAAACCGAACTCGTTGTTGGTGCCGTAGGTGATATCGGCATTGTAGGCACGGCGGCGGCTGTCGCCGTCGATGCCCTGCACGATGAGGCCGACGGACAGGCCCAGCCAGCGGTAGAGCTTGCCCATCCACTCGCTGTCGCGCTTTGCCAGATAGTCGTTGACGGTGACGATGTGGACGCCTTCGCCGGTCAGGGCGTTCAGGTAGGCGGGCAGGGTGGCCACAAGGGTCTTGCCTTCACCGGTCTGCATCTCGGCGATGGCACCCCGGTGCAGGGCGATGCCGCCGGTGACCTGCACCGGGAAATGCTTCATTCCCAGCACACGCCAGGCCGCCTCGCGGCAGACGGCAAAGGCATCGGGCAGGATATCGTCCAGCGTCTCGCCGTTTGCCAGCCGCTCCTTCAGGGCCGGGGTCTGGGCCTGAAGCTCAGCATCGGCCATGGCCTGATACTTGGGCTCCAGCGCCAGGACTTTTTTGGTAATGGGATTGATCTTCTTCAGCTCCCGGTCCGAGAAGCTTCCGAAGAGTTTTTCAGCAAGGGACATGAAATACACCTCATCTATCAGGATCGGGGCGGTACACCGCCCGTCCGCAAAAAATCACATACTGTTTATATGATACACCAAAGCAGAAAACCCGTCAAACCCGGGGGATGGAATTTATCCGGTTTTTGAATGAACTTTCTGTAAAATTATGAAAAAAGCCCCTCTCCGTCCCGCTTCCCAAGCCGTTTTCCTGTCGAAAACAGCCGGAAACGCAGGGACAGAAAAAGGCTCTGTTCCTTATACAAAGGTCGCGCCGGGCCGGGGCTGATGCTCCGCCCAGAGGGTGCGCAGGGGTTCCGGCAGGGCCGTCACGTCCCCGCCGACAGACCACCACCAGAAGGCGGCCGCTCCCGCCGCCAGCAGAAGGAATACCAGCACTGCCATGCAGACCCGAACCCCCCGGCGGGGCTTTCTCTCCGGCTTCTGCGGGTCCCCGCCGTTCGGGCCGCCCGGCAGAAAACCGGTGCCCTCAGCCTGGGGCTGGCCGGCCGCCGCCCGGCGGATGAGGTCCAGCAGCCAGAGGGCCGCGTTCTCCCCCGCCGGGACGGTCCGGACCCAGCAGCCCTTTTTGCTGCTGAGGACGAGGATGCTGTCTCCGCCCTGTCCGGCACAGCCGACGGAAAGATCCGCCCCCACCACGCGGCGGGCGGCCTGCGCCCGGGCCAGCGCACGACGGGCCGGGTCCGTGCAGCCTTTGGGCAGATGGGCCGCGGCGCGCTTTTCGATCTTCTGCGCCGTCTGGGCGTGGGCATAGCTCAGGGCACCGAAGTCATAGACCTTTTCCGCCCCGGGCACAGTCTCCAGCCGGGCTTCCAGCAGGGCACCCGCGGTGCTGTCGCTGCAGATCAGCAGCTTGTCATGGCCCTCCAGCGCATCCACCACCGCCGCCGGCAGGGTCGTCTGCCCCATGCCGTAGACATCGGCAGGGAACCGCTCCCGCAGGACCCGGACGGCCTTTTTCAGGCCGGAAGGGTCCCGGGCAGTGAGGGCCACCAGCGTCTCCGCCCCCCGGCTCTTCCACCGGGCGGCGGCTTCCCACCGGGGCGGAAAGTTTTCCACTGCCTGTCCCACCGCCGTGGAAGATGCTCCGAACAGCCGCAGCACACAGGCGGCTCCCTCTTGCTCTGTCAACCCTGCATCACTCCTGTTGATTCAATGCCCGCCCAGAAATGCCGCGTTCAGCTGATCCAACGCCTCTGCGCTGTGCTGTGCCTCCCGGGCAAGGGGTTCGGTGTCTGCGGGGACCTTGTCCTGCGCC
The DNA here is from genome assembly GCA_934526125.1 of uncultured Faecalibacterium sp. Lineage (GTDB taxonomy): Bacteria > Bacillota > Clostridia > Oscillospirales > Ruminococcaceae > Faecalibacterium. Next base: position 15,692 of record CAKSZU010000003.1, read on the forward strand.
AGACGCAGGGCCAGCTCCAGGGCGGCCTGCGCCGCCCTGGCCCGGACAAGGGCACGGTCCGGGCGGGAGACGAAGAGCTTTTTGACGTAGACCGTCTCTCCCCTTGCAGCCCCCAGATACACGGTGCCCACCGGGCGGACCGCATCGCCCCCGGTGGGGCCTGCCACGCCGGTGACGCTGATGCCGATGTCCGCACCGGACACGGCGGCAGCCCCCAGCGCCATCTGCGCGGCCACGGGGGCCGACACCACATTGTATTTCTCAATGACCTCCGGCTCCACACCGATGAGCCGGGCCTTGGCCTGCTCCCAGTAGGTCACAAAGCCGTAGCCGAAGACCTCGCTGGAACCGGACACCGAGGTGATGCGCTGTGCGATCATGCCGCCGGTGCAGCTTTCGGCCGTGGAAACGGTCAGGCCCTTCTGCTTCAGGGTATGCACCAGCGTCTCCTCCAGCCCGGCCACATCCTCATCATACACCGCATCGCCCAGCAGATCATAGAACTTTTTGGCATATTCCCGGCACATTTTTTCAGCGGCGGCATCCTCCTGCGCCCGGGCGGTGATGCGGATCTCGCACTCGCCGGTCTTGCAGTAGATGGCCGCGGTGGGGTTGGGATTTTCCAGCAGGTCCCGCACACGGTATTCCAGATTGCTCTCGCCGCCCAGCACCCGCAGGGTGACGGAGTGCAGTGTGCAGCTCTGCCGTTTCAGCAGCAGGGGGCGGACGCTCTCCTCCCACATGGCCTTCATCTCGTGGGGCACCCCGGGCATCAGGACCGCACAGTGTCCCTCCTGCTCGAACCAGGCCCCCGGGGCCGTGCCGTGGTGGTTGACGATCTTGTGTCCCTTCACCGGCACCATGGCCTGTTTCCGGTTGTTGGGGGTCGTCTCCCGGCCCGAGCGGGCAAAGTAGGCCTTGATCTTCTCCCACTCGCTCTCGTCAAAGGTCAGGGTGTCGCCGTAGCAGGCGGCCACCGTCTCCTTGGTCAGGTCGTCTGCCGTGGGGCCCAGACCGCCGGTGAACACCAGCAGGTCGCACCGGGCCTTTGCCTCGTTGACAAAGTCCGCCAGCCGGCCGTGGTTGTCGCCGATGGTGCTCTCCCGCTGGACCGTGATGCCCAGCGCCGCCAGCTCCCGGCTCAGGTACTGGGCGTTGGTGTTCAGGATATTGCCGAGCAGCAGCTCGGTGCCCACACTGATGATCTCAGCCGTCATACCGCTCACCCCTCAAACTCGATCTCGTCGGTGATCCGGATACGGATGCGCTCGGCGGCCTCTGCCGCTTCGGCTTCCAGCTCGGCCAGGCCGGGCATGGCCGCCTCAGCTTCCAGGATCTCCGCCAGCTCCGGGCGGATCTTCGGGTGCGGCGGGGTGAAGATGGTGCAGCAGTCCTCATAAGGCAGGATGCTGGTCTCGTAGGTGCCGATGTGGCGGGAAGTCTCGATGATCTCCGTCTTGTCCATGCCGATCAGGGGCCGCAGGACCGGCAGATCCTGTGCGGCGTCGGTACACTGCAGGGCCTTCACGGTCTGACTGGCCACCTGGGCCAGGCTCTCGCCGGTGACAAGGGCCTCGCAGCCCTGTTTTGCGGCGATGACGTTGGCAATGCGCATCATGCTGCGGCGCATCAGCACCGTGAACAGCACGTCCGGGGCGTTGTCCCGGATATACTCCTGGGGCCTAGTATAAGGCACCACGAAGAGGTTGGAACTGCCGGTGTAGGGGGTGATCTTCTGGGCCAGAGCCTTAACTTTGAGTTTTGCGCGTTCCGAAGTATACGGAGGGGATGCAAAATGGATGTGATCCAGCGCCAGGCCGCGCTTTGCCATCCGGTAGGCAGCCACCGGGCTGTCCAGACCGCCGGAGAGCAGATTCAGGGCACGGCCGCTGGTCCCCACCGGCAGACCGCCCTCTCCGGGTATTTTCGGGCCGTGAATATACGCACCGTAATCTCGGATCTCCACGATGACCTTGAACTGGGGGTTCTTCACATCCACCTTCAGGTAATTGTGCTTGCCCAGCAGGTAAGCGCCCAGCTCCCGCATCAGCTCCGGGCTTGTCATGGGGTAGGTCTTGTCGGAGCGGCGGGCCTCCACCTTGAAGGTGCGGATGCCGTGCAGGCTCTCACCCAGATAGTCCTCGGCGGTCTGGCAGATAGTATCGAAGTCCTTCTCGCAGACCACAGCGCGGCTCAGAGCCGCCAGACCAAAGACGGTGCGCACCCGGTCAAAGGCCAGGTCCATATCCACGTCCTCGTCCTCCGGCTCCATATAGAAGGTGGACTGGGTGCAGTAGACCCGGAACTTGCCCACGGTCTTGAGCCGGTACCGCAGGATCTTCATCATGGCCGACTCAAACTGGTTGCGGTTCAGGCCTTTCAGGGACATCTCGCCCTGATAGCCCATAATGATCTCACGCATAAACGTTATCTCCTGATTCTCTGTAAGCTTTTCATGCCATCCTCAAAACGGTTCAGGAAGGCATCCACGTCCTCGGGGGTATTATCGGCGCAGAAGGACACCCGGATGGCCGTATCGATGGCCAGCGGGTCCCGGCCCATGGCCGTCAGCGTGTGGCTGGGCTGGCCCCGGCCGCAGGCACTGGCCGACGAGACATAGATCTGCTCCTGTGCCAGCCAGGCCAGCATGGTCTCGCTCTTGATGCACATCTCGCTGAAGTTCAGCACCTCGGGCACGGCATCCGCCGGGCTGTTGATGACCACCTCGGGGAAGGCCTTCAGCCCCTCCCGCAGGCGCTGGTTCAGGGCACGGACAGCCGTATCCCGGCTCTTCATGGTCCGGTTCAGGCGGGTGGCCGCAGCGGCAAGACCCATGGCGTAGGGCAGGTTCTCGGTGCCGGGGCGCTTTTCCCGCTCCTGCTCGCCGCCCAGATAGGGGGCCTGGAACGCCTGATACAGGCTGTCGCTGAGGTAGAGGGCACCGATGCCCTTGGGGGCATGGATCTTGTGGCCGCTGACCGCCATCGTGTCGATGTTGGCCAGCTTGATGGGCACCCGCATCCAGGCCTGCACGGCGTCCACATGGACGATGGTGCGGCTGTTCCGGTGCTTGACCTCGGCGGCCAGGCGCTCCACATCGTTCCGGGTGCCGATCTCGTTGTTGACCATCATGCAGGCCACGAGGATGGTGTTCTTGTCCACATGCTCCAGCATCCGGTCAATGTCCAGCGTTCCGTCCGGACTGGGGTCCACCACCGTCACGTCATAGCCCATGGCGGCCAGACGTTCCAGCGGCTTCTGCACACTGGGATGTTCAAAGCCGGACACCACGATGCCCTTGCCGAACTTCCGGGTCAGGGCAGCCCCCAGCAGCGCCAGATTGTTGCCCTCGCTGCCGCAGGAGGTAAAATAAAGCTCCCGGCTTTTGCAGCCCAGGGTGCGGGCCACGGCGGCGCGGGCAGCGTTCAGCGCTTCCTCGCTGCGGGCACCGGGGGCATACAGGCTGGAGGGATTGGCCCAATGCTCCCGCATGGCCTTGTCGATGACATCCGCCACTTCCGGGGCCACGATGGTGGTGGCGGCGTTGTCCAGATAGTGCAATTCAGGGTTTTGCAGCATAAAATTCGATTCCTGCTTTCATCAGCCCTCTCCGTCATTGCTCCGCAATGCCACCTCTCCCGAAGGGAGAGGCAATCCAGCCTCGATCTGAGATCCGGAATTTCTGCATTCTCAATCTGTCAGATGCGTTGGCTCCCCCTTTGGGGGAGCTGGCGAGCGCAAGCGAGACTGAGAGGGCTTTATTTCATAGTAAACCAGGATAATTATAGCACAAAGCACGTCCTGCCGTAAAGTGTTTCTGTTCCGGCTTGCACCCCGGCCCCCGGTGCTGTATAATGAAGATAACAAACGAAAGAAAGCAGGGTGTTTTCATGGCCGATTATCAGGAATACCGCCGCCGCATCCTCCGCAAGCGCTGGCGCAGGGCCTTTGCCCTGGCCTCGCTGCTGATCCTGCTGATCCTGCTCAGCACCGTGGGCCTGCTGTGGAAGCGGCTCCACCGGGAGCAGGCCCCCAGCGCCGAACAGGGGCCCACCATCCTGCAGCAGGAGCTTCAGAGCAGCGAATGGAACAGCATCCGTTATTCGCCCTCCCGCCGGATCACGGTGCAGACCAGCTCCGCCGGCACCACCGCCATGGATTTCCGCCTGGCAGCACCGGACAAGACCCCTGCCGTGGACCGCAGTTATTTCACGCAGACCTGCTTCCTGGGCGACAGCCTGACCCAGGGGATGCAGATCTACTCCACCGGCCTGCCCGAAGCCTCTTTCTGCGCCTATAAGGGGGTCGGCCCCAGCGCCGTGGTCAACGGCACCACCTGCAAGCGGCGGGACGGCGGCACCGAAGTCCCCATGGAAGTGCTGACCGCTCAGCAGCCGCCGATGCTCTACATCCTTCTGGGCACCAACGTCCTGAACCGGGACGGCGATTATTCCAGCTTCCTGACCTACTACCGCCTGATGCTGGATATGCTCACGCAGGCACTGCCCAACACCCAGATCTACGTCCAGTCCATCACGCCGGTGCGGCCGGAGGTGCGCAACACCCACCCGGGCCTTTATAAGGACCGCCTGTACTCCATCAATAACGAGCTGGCCGCCATCGCGCTGGAAAAGAACTGCACCTTTCTCAACCTGTGGGAAGTGCTGGCCGATGACAACGGCGACCTGAAAGCGGAATATGCCCAGCCCGACGGCATCCACATCAAGCCCGACGGCTACCCCGCATGGGTGGATTATCTCGCTACCCACACCGCCGGGCGGCAGAACGCCTGAATCTGTATCACAAAGGCCCTCCCGGCATCTTACCGGGAGGGCCTCGTTTTTAGTGCTTTATCGTCTTATGGATCAGAACAGGCCGGTGATCTTGCCGTCGGCGTCCACGTCGATGTTGACGGCGGCGGGCTTCTTGGGCAGGCCGGGCATGGTCATGATGTTGCCGCAGATGACCACCACGAAACCGGCACCGGCGGCAAGGCGGACCTCCCGCACTTCCATGGTGAAACCGGTGGGAGCGCCGGTCAGCTTGGCGTTATCGCTGAAACTGTACTGGGTCTTGGCGATGCAGACCGGCAGGTCGCCGTAGCCCATCTCGGTGAGCTCGGCCAGGGTCTTGCTGGCCGCGGCACTGAAGTTGACCCCGTCGGCACGGTAGATCTTTTTGGCAACGGCTTCCACCTTCTGCTTCAGGGGCATCTCCAGCGGATAGGTGTACTGGACGGGGCGGTCCTCCAGGATCTCCAGCACCTTCTCGGCCAGAGCCTTGCCGCCCTCGCCGCCCTTGGCGAACACCTCGCTCAGGACGCAGGGCACACCCTGTTCAGCGCACACCTGCTCCACATAGGCCTGCTCTTCAGGGGTATCGGTGGGGAAGGCATTGATGGCCACCACCACCGGCAGGCCGAAGCCGTTCTTCAGGTTGTCGATGTGGCGGATCAGGTTGGCGGCACCGGCCTTGACGGCTTCGAGGTTGGGCTGGTTCAGGTCGGCCTTGGCCACGCCGCCGTGGCTCTTGAGGGCGCGGACGGTAGCCACCAGCACACAGGCGCTGGGTGCGATGCCGGCATAGCGGCACTTGATGTCGAGGAATGTCTCTGCGCCCAGGTCGGCACCGAAACCGGCTTCGGTGATGGTATAGTCAGCCAGCGACAGGCTCAGCTTGGTGGCCAGCACACTGTTGCAGCCGTGGGCGATGTTGGCGAAGGGGCCGCCGTGGATGATAGCGGGGTTGTTCTCCAGCGTCTGGACCAGGTTCGGGTCCAGAGCATCCTTCAGCAGGGCCGTCATGGCACCGGCTGCGCCGATCTGCCCGGCAGTGACCGGCTTGCCGTCGTAGGTATAGGCGCAGACGATTTTGGAAAGCCGCTCCTTCAGGTCGGAGATGCTGGTGGCCAGGCAGAAGATGGCCATGACCTCGCTGGCAACGGTGATGTCGAAGCCGTCCTCCCGGGGTGTGCCGTTGACCTTGCCGCCCAGACCGTCCACGATGAAGCGGAGCTGCCGGTCGTTCATGTCCATGCAGCGCTTCCAGGTGATGCGCCGGGGGTCGATGTTCAGGGGGTTGCCCTGCTGGATGCTGTTGTCGATCATGGCCGCCAGCAGGTTGTTGGCCGCGCCGATGGCGTGGAGGTCGCCGGTAAAGTGGAGGTTGATGTCCTCCATGGGCACCACCTGTGCGTAACCGCCGCCGGCCGCGCCGCCCTTGATGCCGAACACGGGGCCGAGACTGGGCTCCCGCAGGCAGAGCATGGTCTTTTTGCCCAGGGCGTTCATGGCATCGGCCAGGCCCACGCTGGTGGTGGTCTTGCCCTCGCCCGCCGGGGTGGGGCTGATGGCGGTGACGAGGATCAGCTTGCCCTGCTTTTTGGCGTTATGGACCAGGCGGTGGTTGATCTTGGCCTTGTAGCGGCCATAGGGGATCACATCCTCTTCGGCGAGGCCGAGGGATACGGCCACCTCGGTGATGGGTTTCATTCTGGCTTCCTGTGCGATCTCGATGTCGGTCTTCATACGAAAATCTCCTCCCTGAAATGCAAAAAAGGCAGCTTTGCGCAGCAATTGCGCAAGGCTGCCCAGACGGTCGGCATTGACATAACCCGGTTCCCTCTGCACTGTGGTGCTCCACAACGTTCCGTCAGCAGAGGGCTCCGTTCCACTGGGTTAAAGATAGCACATCCGCCGGCGGTTTGTCAAGCAGAAACTGTCCCGCAAGAAAAATCCATCCGCGGGGCCCCTTTATCTTGCATCCATCCCGGCAGATGTGATATACTGAAGTGAATCAAACAACAGGGAGGCTTTCACGATGCCATTTACTCCGAAACTGACTTATAAAGGCAAGCCCCTCGTCCGCAAGGACAACGAGCTGTATTACGGCCGTATGACCGATCCTTATGTGCTGCGCATGCAGATCCTGAGCACCAAGCCCGTGGGCGGGCTGGAAGTGGCCGACAAGGTCCACATCCAGGTGTTCTCCACCAACGACAGCCTGGCTCCCGAGGCCCGTGTGTTCCGTCAGACCACCAAGAACGGCCTGTACAACGCGCTGGATATCGGCAGCATCTGGCTGCAGAAGGCAAACGAGGCAAAATAAAGCGCCTGTCCGCTTGGAAGCAAAAGAGACCGCCGTGGCATCCACGGCGGTCTCTTTCTGTCTTTTCCGGAAAGGTCCCGGCAAAAAACTTACTCTTCGGTCACTTCAAAATCCAGGGGCTTGCCGCAGTTGGGGCAGACGGGTGCGCCGTCCAGCAGGGCATCCTCCTCAAACACGGAGGTCTGGCCGCAGGCGGGGCAGGTCACCTCGTACTGCACGGGGCCGTCCTCGCCTTCCTCGTCCTCGTCGCCCTCATCCAGTGCGACCTCAAAGGTCACGCCGCAGTGGGCGCAATTGGCTTCCCCGGCGTCCAGGTCGTCCTCGCTGACGTAGACCGTCTCCCCGCAGTTGGGGCAGGCCACCTCATAGAAGGGCTCGCTGGCGATGTCGTCATCGTTGTCATCATCGTCTGCATCGGAGTCGTCCTCAGCCTCTTCGGCGTCCGCGTCTTCCTCTGCATCGTCCTCATAGAGGTCGGCCTCCAGATCCTCCAGCTCTTCGCTGAGATCGTTGATCTGGTCGTAGGCGCGGGTCACATCCTCGTCGATGCCGTCCACAGCCTCTGCCAGATCCCCCAGCAGCTCGCTCATGGCCTTGATGACCTTGCCCTCTTTGGTGGTCTCGTCGATGCCCAGGCCCTCGATCAGGCCCTTCAGGTATGCAGCCTTTTCCTTCATAAGAATGACCTCCCTATATGATAATCAAAAACCGGGCAAACGGTTGCCCGCTGCCCGGTCGGTCGGTAAAATCAGACGCGCTCCATATACTCGCCGGTGCGGGTATCGATGCGGATGTGGTCGCCCTCGTTGATGAACAGGGGGACGCGGATCTCAGCACCGGTCTCGACGGTAGCGGGCTTCAGGGTGTTGGTGGCAGTGTTGCCCTTGACACCCGGCTCGGTCTGGGTGACTTCCAGCTCGATGAAGTTGGGGATCTCGACGCTGAAGACCTTGCCCTTGTAGCTCAGCAGCTTGCACAGCTCGTTCTCCTTGCAGAACTTGAAGTTCTCGGGAACGTCGGAAGCGTTGACGGGGATATCGTCGTAGGTCTCGTTGTCCATGAAGTGGTACAGATCGCCATCCTCATAGCTGTAAGTGACATCCTTGCGCTCGATGAAAGCCTGAGGGAACTTTGCGGTCGGGTTGTAGCTGGTCTCAACCACAGAGCCGGTGATCACGTTCTTGGTCTTGGTACGAACAAAGGCAGCGCCCTTACCGGGCTTCACGTGCTGGAACTCAACGACCTGAAGAACCTGGCCGTCCTGCTCAAAGGTCACGCCATTGCGAAACTCGCCTGCAGAAATCATAGGAATTCCTCCATTAGTAAAATCTCATGATGCTTTACGCATATCTCTATTTATTTTACTCATTCCCGCATGGTTTGGCAAGGGGTTTGAGCAAAAAAGACGTAAATTTAGGAAAAAAACATCCGCTGCATGGTCTGCGCGTCCTCGGCCTGGGTCCCGGCGCTCTCGCAGATGATGACCGGTGCAAGGCCCCGCCGGGCCAGCAGCTCCATCAGCGGCTCCGGCTCCGGGCCGAACTGAGTCTCGGCAAAGGTCCAGTGGCGCTTCTCGCCGCCTGCGGAATACTCGATGCGGGAGAAATGCACGTGGAACCGCTCTGCCCGCTCGTCGCCCAGCGCTTCGCCGATCCGGTCCAGGATGGCGGCATAGTCCGCCTCCGACCGGATGCCGCCCAGCGTCCGGGCATTCAGGTGGCCGAAGTCGATGCAGGGGGTGATGCGCCGGTCCACCTGACAGAGGGCCAGCACCTCGTCCAGCGTACCCAGCTGGCCGATCTTCCCCATGGTCTCGGGACAGAGGGTGATGTCGGAGTACCCGGCTTCATCCAGCGCTTCCTGTGCCCGGCGCACAGTATCCAGTGCCTTGTCCAGCGCCGCCTCCCGGCTCTGTTTGCCGCAGCTGCCGGAGTGGAAGATGACCCGTCTGCCGCCCAGCGCCCGGCAGAGTTCGGCGCTCTGCAGCAGATAGCGCACACTGTTCAGCCGCTTTTCCTCATCCAGACTGGAAGCGCTGATATAGTAGGGCGCATGGACGCTAAACAGGATATCCCGCGCCGCGGCATCGGCAGCCATCCTGCAGGCCTTGTCCAGCCCGAGGCGCACCCCATGGCCGCACTGGTATTCAAAGGCGTTCAGGCCCATCTTTTCGGTGTAGGCCGGGATATCCAGACTGTTCTGGCAGCCCATGGCCGCAAAACTGTCGCTGGTGCCGGCTGTGCCGAACCGGATCTTCCAATCGTCGCTCACAGGGTCTTCCCTCCCCGGTCATAGTACTGCTGCCAGTGCTTTTTCTCCCACTTGCGCTTGAGGATGACCTGTGCGCCGAGGTCCGGCCCCCGGGGGATGACCATCAGGCCCGGGATGCCGTAGAGAGCGGCCGCCATCCGGTCGGCATAGAGCTGGTCCCCCACCATGGCCATTTCCTTCCGCCTGACACCCATCCGGCAGCGGGCCACCCCCAATGCAAAGGGCAGGGGCTTGGCCGAGCGGTACAGGTAGGCAAGGCCCAGTTTTTCGGCAAAGGGGCGCACCCGCTTTTCGGCACCGTTGGACACGATGGTCAGCTTTACCCCGGCCTTGCGCATGGCTTCCAGCCAGGCGGCCACCTCGTCCGGCAGCTCCTGGCTGCGGTCGGCCGTCAGGGTGTTGTCGATGTCCAGCACCAGCGCCCGGATGCCCTTCCGGGCCAGCCATTCCGGCGTGATGTGGGTCACATCCTTAAAAACATATTCGGGGGTGATGAGCATAGTAAAAAATCTCCTTGTTGGCTCCTCCATCCGGGGAAGCTGGCGGGCAAAGCGAGACGGAGAGGTTTATGAAATGAAAATAGGGGAGCCTGAAATCCAGGCTCCCCTACATCGGCGTTAGCAACGCGTTTGAAATCAAAAGCAAACAATGCGATTTCAAGCAGTTAATTACTTGAACTTGCGCTTGCGGGCTGCTTCGGACTTCTTCTTGCGCTTGACAGACGGCTTCTCGTAAGCCTCGCGCTTACGGACCTCTGCGAGCACACCGCTGCGAGCAGTGCTGCGCTTGAAGCGACGCAGTGCGCTTTCCAGCGACTCGCCCTCTTTAACACGAATTTCCGACATCTTATTCCCTCCCTTGGACCGTGAGGCAGGAATTTCGTTGTTACATGGTAACTAACAGTAGACAGTATAGCGCATTTTCATGCGTTCGTCAACCTTTTTTGGAAAGTTTTTTGAGAAAAACTTCAGCCTTTCACAGCCAGGTTGACCAGACGGCCCTTGACGTAGATCTCCTTGACCAGCTGCTTGCCCTCCAGAGCGGCAGCAACGGCCGGGTCTGCCTTGGCGGCGGCAATGGCGGAAGCGGCATCGATATCGGCAGCCACCTTCAGGCGGGCCTTCACCTTGCCGTTGACCTGCACCGCAATCTCCACGGTGGACTCCACGCACTTGGCTTCCTCGTACTTGGGCCAGGGGTAATAGGCCAGCTGCTCGTCATGGCTGTGGCCCAGCTTCTCCCACAGCTCCTCGGTCATGTGGGGAGCAAAGGGGTTCAGCAGCTGGACAACGGTCTCCAGCTCGGCCTTGGTGGTGCCGCCGTTGTCATACAGGGCGTTGACCAGGGTCATCAGCTGGGCGATGGCGGTGTTCATCTTCAGGGTCTCGATGTCCGCGCCCACCTTCTTGATGGTCTGGTGCATCAGGGTCTCGATCTGGGGACGGTAGCCCTCGCCCTCCACCAGCTTGTCGCTCAGGGCCCACACACGGTCAAGGAAGCGGTTGCAGCCCGCAATGGCGGAAGTCTGCCAGGGCGCTGCCTGCTCGAAGTCGCCCATGAACATCTCATACAGACGCATGGTGTCGGCACCGTACTGGTCTACCACCTCGTCCGGGTTGATGACATTGCCCAGGCTCTTGGACATCTTGACGATGGGATGGCGGGCCATCTCGCCGTACTTCTCTTCCAGCGCCTTCTCGGCGGCCTTCTGGCTGCCGTACTGCTTCAGCAGAGTCTCCTGCTCGGCAGCGGGCAGGTTGACGAAGCTGTGGGGGTTCAGGCCCAGGATCATGCCGTGGGCGGTGCGCTTCTGGTAGGGTTCCGGACTGGGCACCACGCCGATGTCGTACAGGAACTTATGCCAGAATCGGCTGTACAGCAGATGCAGGGTGGTATGCTCCATGCCGCCGTTGTACCAGTCCACCGGAGACCAGTACTCCAGTGCCTCCTTGGAGGCGATGGCATCCTTGCAGTGGGGGTCCATATAGCGCAGGAAGTACCAGGAAGAACCGGCCCACTGGGGCATGGTATCGGTCTCGCGGGTAGCGGGGCCGCCGCAGCAGGGGCAGGTGGTCCTGACCCAGTCCTTGTGGCGGGCCAGCGGGCTCTCGCCGTCCGGGCCCGGCTCAAAGTCGGTGATGTCGGGCAGGGTCAGGGGCAGGCTGCTCTCGGGCAGGGGCTGCCAGCCGCACTTGTCGCAGTGGACCATGGGGATGGGCTCGCCCCAGTAGCGCTGACGGCTGAACACCCAGTCGCGCAGCTTGTAGTTGACCTTGTCCCGGCCCTTGCCGTTCTCTTCCAGCCAGCCGATCATCTTTTTCTTGGCGTCTTCCACCGACAGACCGTCGAGGAAGCCGGAGTTGACCAGCGTACCGGTGGCCACATCGGTAAAGGCAGCCTCGTCGAGGTTGGAGGGCTCGGTGCCCTTGACCACCTCGATGATGGGCAGGCCGAACTTCTTGGCGAACTCCCAGTCGCGGGTATCGTGGGCAGGCACGGCCATGATGGCACCAGTGCCGTAGGTAGACAGGACGTAGTCGGAGATGAAGATGGGGATCTCCTTGTCGTTGACGGGGTTGATGCCCATGACGCCTTCCAGCTTGACGCCGGTCTTTTCCTTGTTCAGCTCGCTGCGCTCGAAGTCGCTCTTGCGGGCAGCCTCGGCCTGATAAGCCTTGACGACATCGGCATTCTTGATGATGCCCTTTTCCAGCCACTCCTTGACCATGGCATGCTCCGGGGAGACGACCATGTAGGTAGCGCCGAACAGGGTGTCGCAGCGGGTGGTGTACACGGTCAGGGTGTCACCGGCGGTGGTGCCGAAGTTGACTTCTGCGCCGTGGCTGCGGCCGATCCAGTTCTTCTGCTGGGTGGCCACGCGCTCAATGTAATCCAGACCGTCCAGACCGTCGATGAGCTTGTCGGCATAGGCGGTGATCTTCAGCATCCACTGGCTCTTGACCCGGTGGACGACCTCGCTGCCGCAGCGCTCGCAGACACCGTTGACCACTTCCTCGTTGGCCAGCACGCACTTGCAGCCGGTACACCAGTTGACGTTCATTTCCTTCTTGTAGGCCAGGCCGTGCTTGTACAGCTGCAGGAAGATCCACTGGGTCCACTTGTAGTACTCGGGATCGGTAGTGTTGATCTCGCGGTCCCAGTCAAAGGAGAAGCCCAGAGCCTTCAGCTGCTCCCGGAAGTGATCCACATTCTTCTTGGTTACGATGGCCGGATGGATGTGGTTCTTCATGGCGAAGTTCTCGGTGGGCAGGCCGAAAGCGTCCCAGCCCATGGGGTACAGCACATTGTAGCCGTTCTGACGGCGCTTGCGGCTCACCACATCCAGCGCGGTGTAGCTGCGGGGGTGGCCCACATGCAGGCCCGCACCCGAAGGATACGGGAACTCCACCAGCGCATAGAACTTGGGCTTGCTGTGGTCGATCTCGACATGGAAGGTCTTTTCGTCCTCCCACACCTTCTGCCACTTGGCCTCGACGGCCTTGTAATCATACTTCATGGTTGTTAATCACTCCTCAATATCAGCGGCTCACCCACGGGGGCGAGGGCATTTACAAGCTGTTATCCGGGGTCAGATACTCCGAAATATCAACGGGCTCACCGTCGGCCCACAGGTGTTCCAGATCGTAGTAGGTGCGGGTGTTGGGCACAAACACATGCACGATGACGCTGGAGTAGTCCAGCAGCACCCAGTTCTTGGAGTCGAAGCCCTCGGTGGTGTAGGGCTCGATGCCCTTCTGGGAAAGCTCGTACTCCACCTCATCGGCCAGGGCACCCACCTGGGTGGTAGAGGTGCCGGAGGCGATGACGAAGTAGTCGGTCAGGACGGTCAGGCTCTCGACCTTGAGTACCCGGACGTCCTGCGCCTTCTTCTTATCCAGGATCTTTGCGATCTCAATGGCAAGGGTCTTGCTGTCGATGTTCTTATCCATAAAAATCTCCTCTCTGAAATCACTGTCCGGCAGCCTGTCCGTCGGTGGTGGTCGCGCCCGCCACATCGGTCTCGCCGCTCAGGATGGCATCATCCGACTCCTTGTCCAGCTGTCCCACGAACTGAACGTTGGCATTGGTGGAAGCCGTGCCGTGGGGCCAGTCGTTGGTCACCAGGTTCAGTTCTTCGGCGCTGACAGGGCCGGTATAATTGCGGAAATAGGTGTTCAGCAGCTCTGCAATGGACCCGGCATCCGGCACCACGCAGGAGTAGCCGTCAAAGCTGTCGGTCTTGCCCACGTTGGGCACACCCATGAACACAGGGGTCTGCGCCAGCATGATGTTAGCGCTGTCGATGCGGGTGAAGGACACCAGCATCTTGGCGATGGTGGTCAGGTCCATATCCGTGTGGATATAGTTGTTGAAGATCAGGGGCAGCTGGTTCAGCACATCGGTGATGCCCATGCTGCGCACCCGCTTGAACAGGCCCGCGTAGAAATACCGCTGCATGTTCAGGCGGTCGATGTCGGAGTTGGCATAGCCCTCGCCGTGGCGGCAGCGGACGAAGAACTCAGCCGATGCGCCGTTCAGGTTGCGGTAGCCCTGCTTCAGGGCGCTGCCCGCAAAGGACATGTCGTGGGGGATATACACCTCGATGCCGCCGAAGTTGTCCACCATTTCCACCAGCGCCTGCATGTCGATGGTGACATAGTAGTCGATGGGCAGACGGTACTGGTCGTAGATGACCTCCGCCAGCGCCGCCACGCTGCCGCCGTTGGACAGCATCACCGAGTTGAGCTGGTAGTTGTTGGCCGCATAGGTCTTGCCGTTGGAGAGGGTCACTTTGCGGCTCTTGGTGGTCACCAGACTGTTGCGGGGGATCTGCAGCATCCGGAGAGCACCGCCCTTGATGTCGAACTGGCAGTACAGGATCATATCCGTCATGCCGTCGTTGGTGCCGTCCGAAGAATAGTCGCGGCCTTCCTCATAGTCGATGCCGCAGACGAGGATGTTCACCACATCCCCCTTGTACTCTTCCAGGGTCTGGATCTCCTGCACCAGCGAGGCGGCATCCCCCTCGGGCTTCAGGTTCTCCTCCACCCTGTTCAACATCTTCACGGCGTAGACCACCACGCCTGAGACCAGGGCAACCACCGCCAGCGTCACAGCCAGCGGCAACCACATGGGGGTCTTTTTCTTCTTTTTACGGCGGCGGGTCTCCGGTGCCGGAGCCGCATGGCGGGGCGGACGGGTCCCGCCGTTGTTCCCGCCCCGTCCGCCGCCGGAAGCCGCCGCATGGGCAGGCTCCTGCCGGGGGGCGTCGGCCTCCGGCTGGAAGAAATCCGGCTGGCCGGACAGCGGCACCTGCTGCTGTGCCGGTGCCTTGGCGGGGCGCTGCTCCGTGGGACGGTTCAGCGAGCGGTCTGTATTGATGCGACGCGGACCTTGACTCATTGGTTCGGTTCCTCCAGATGATTGATCGCGACAGAAGCTGTCATCGGTTCTTTTTCAGCAAACCAGCTTTTTCTTCGCGCTGATTTCTCTTCTTGCGATAGTATAACATCCTTCCCCGCAATCTGCAATCGGTATTCTCTTCCGCTGCAGGTCCGGCGGGTCATTCTGCCTTTGCGGCGCGGGCTTCCACCTGTGCGGCGATCTCGTCATAGGCCGCCTTGGACATGGGATCCAGGGGCTTGCCCTGTGAGAGAACGAAATCATTGGTCTGCTTCAGGGCGGCCAGCATGGCGGCGTCCAGATCCTTCATCTCCAGCTTCCGCAGTTTGTTCACGCCGGGCCAGTCCCGCTCGGCGCTGGTCATATCGGCCAGATAGACGATCTTGTCCAGACGGCTCATGCCCGGCTTGCCCGCCGTGTGGCAGGCAATGGCCGAGAGGATCGCCTCATCCTCCACGCCCCACTCGGTGCGGGCGAGGATGGCGGCGCAGATCCCGTGCCAGACCGGGACGGGGCGCTCTTCCCCGCCCTCGGCCAGCTCCGGGTGCGCCCGCATGATGGCGCGCATCTCATCCTTGCTGATCTCCTTGGCGGAATCGTGGAGCAGGGCAGCCAGCGCGGCCCGGTCCTCGTCGGTCCCGTACCGCTTTGCCAGCTTCACCGCCATTTTTTTCACGTTCAGGGTATGCTCATAGCGCTTGTCGCTCAGCCGGCTGCGCACAAGCTCCTTTGCCTGTTTCTGATTCATGGTCTCTTTCGTCCCCTTTGTCTGCCCGGTAAAGCCCCTCCCGCCGGATGACTCCGCGCACAAGGGCAGGCAGCTCATTTTCACATTCGTCTCCCGCCGACAGCCGGGCGCGCAGGGCGCTGCTGGCCATGGGCAGGGCCTGCACCGGGGCAAACAGGATGCGGGCACCGGTGGGGTCCAGTTTCTTCGCCTTTTCGTGCAGCTCCGGAGCATCCCCCATGTTCCGGCTGGTCACCACCAGCCGGGCCAACCACAGGATCTCCTGCCAGCGGTACCAGCCGTCAAAGCTGAGCAGCATATCGCTGCCGATGGCGAGATACAGCTCGGCACCCGGGTTGGTTTGCGCCAGCATCTCCAGCGTCAGGACGGTGTAGTTCCGGCGGCCTGCGGCGGCCTGCTCCACCTCCCAGCAGCTGACTTCCACCTGCGGGACGGCGTCCGGCCCCTCTTCCAGAAGACGGAAGCAGCCGCACATCTCGGCCCGCAGCGGCCCGGGGGCCGCGGTGGACTGCTTGAAGGGCGAAAGCCCCGCCGGCATCACCACCACCCTGTCCGGGTGGACCCGGGCCGCGGCGGCCCGCAGATTGTTCAGGTGGCCGTTGTGGGGCGGGTCAAAGCTGCCGCCGTAGAGCAGGAGCCTCATTTCAGCAGGTCGGCGTAGGCGCTGTCCTTCTTTTTCTGGAGGTACAGCACGAACTTGGAGCCGATGACCTGTACGCAGTCTGCACCGGTGGCTTCGGCCAGCAGGTTGGCGGCCTCCTTGGCGTTGTACATGCTGCTCTCCAGCACCTTGAGCTTGATGAGTTCCCGGGCGTCCAGACAATCCTTCACGCCCTGGATCATGGTCTCGTCGATTTCACCCTTGCCCACGATGTAAACGGGGTCCATGGTGTTTGCCTTGCCGCGCAGGATGGCGCGCTGTTTGCTTGTCAGCATAGTATTTTCTCCTTTATGATCCAAATCTTCCGAACACCCTCAGCGGGCGTTTTTCTTCAGAAATTCCGGCAGCTGCTGTTCCAGCAGAGCCAGTGCGTTGCCGCGGTGGCTGATGGCGTCCTTCTCATCCGGGGTCAGCTGGGCATAGCTGCGGCCCTCGGTGTTGGGGCGGCTGTCCGTTTTGCCCACGCCGCACTCGTCCGGGACAAAGAGGGGGTCGTAGCCGAAGCCGTAGTCCCCCGCCAGCCGCTCAAAGGCGACCCGGCCCGGGCATTCGCCACGGCAGGTCAGGTGTGCCCCCTCCGGCAGGATGAAGCAGACGGCCGAGACGAACTTTGCGCTCCGCTGTTCCGCCGGGACATCCTTCATGGCGTCCAGCAGTTTGTCGTTGTTGGCCTCGTCGTCGCCGTGATGGCCGCAGTAGCGGGCACTGTAAACGCCGGGCGCACCGTCCAGCGCATCCACACACAGGCCGGAGTCGTCGGCGATGGTGGGCAGACCGCTGGCCCTGCAGATGGTCTCGGCCTTGATGAGAGCATTTTCCTCAAAAGTGGTGCCGGTCTCTTCCGGCTCAAGGGTGATCCCCAGTTCTTTCTGACTGACCACCTCGTGGCCCTGCGCTTCCAGAATGCGGCGCAGTTCCCGAAGCTTTCCGGCGTTGCCGGTAGCTGCACAAATCTTCATATCCGTTCTCCTCAGTGCTTCCACTGCCGGGGCAGCAGCTCTTCCACAAAGCCCTCCGGGGTGAAGGGGATCAGATCGTCGATGCCCTCGCCCACGCCGATGAACCGTACCGGCAGGCCCAGCCGCTGTTTGACTGCCACCACGCAGCCGCCCTTGGCGGTGCCGTCCAGCTTGGTCAGGATGATGCCGGTGGCGTTGGCCGCCTTGCAGAATTCCTTTGCCTGGCTGATGGCGTTCTGTCCGGTGATGGCGTCCAGCACCAGCAGGGTCTCCAGACTGGCCTCCGGGCTGGCCTTTTTCACGCTGCGGCTGATCTTGGAAAGCTCTGCCATCAGGTTCGCCTTGTTGTGCAGGCGGCCTGCGGTGTCGGCAATGACCATATCATAGCCCCGGGCGGTGGCAGACTTCACGGTGTCAAAGATGACTGCCGCCGGGTCTGCGCCCTCTCCGGCCTTGACGATGGGTACCCCGGCCCGGTCGGCCCAGATCTCCAGCTGCTCGCTGGCGGCGGCGCGGAAGGTATCTCCCGCAGCCAGCATGACCTTTTTGCCCTGACGGGTGTAGTAGTCGGCCAGCTTGGCGATGCTGGTGGTCTTGCCCACGCCGTTGACCCCGATGACCAGGATCACGGCGGGCTTTCCGTCCAGCTGCATCTCTGCTTCCGGGCGCATCTCATCGGCGATCAGCTCCCGCAGCTCGTCGCTGGCCTGCTCGCCGGTCCTGAGTCCCTTTTCGTTGACCCGGTCCCGGAGCTTGTCCACCAGTTTGATGGCCACTTCGCCGCCCACGTCGGCCAGGATGAGCTGCTCTTCCAGCTCGTCGTAGAGGTCATCATCGATTTTGCTGCCGGTCAATGTATTGAGGATATTGCCCCAGAAGCCCGTGCGGGTCTTTTCCAGGCCATCCTTCATCTTGTCTTTTTCTTTTTTGCCAAATCCAAAAAGTCCCATACTTGACCTTTCTGTTGTGTTGTTGTGTATGGCGGGGATCCCCCTGCCTTCTCCACTTATTATACCTACGAAACCAGCGTCGCGTCAACCTGTTCCAGATCCAGCTTGAGCAATTTCGACACGCCGTCCTCCTGCATGGTCACGCCGTACAGGACATTGGCGGCCTCCATAGTGCCGCGGCGGTGGGTGATGACGATGAACTGGGTCTTATCGCTCACCCGGCGCAGATACTGCGCAAAGCGGCTGACATTGGCATCATCCAGGGCGGCTTCGATTTCGTCCAGGATACAGAACGGTGCCGGGTTGACGGCCAGAATGGCAAAGTAGATGCTGATGGCCACCAGCGCCTGTTCGCCGCCGGAAAGGGCCTCCAGATTCTTGATGACCTTGCCCGGGGGTGCCACCCGGATGCCGATGCCGCAGGACAGCACATCGCTTTCATCCTCCAGCACAAGGCTGGCCTCGCCGCCGCCGAACAGCTCGGCAAAGATGCGGCCGAAGTTCTCGTTGATGGCCCGGAAGCTGTCGGTAAAGATCTCCTTCATCTGGCCGGACAGCCCGGCGATCATCCGGGTCAGCTCGTTTTTACTGCCCTCCACGTCGGCCACCTGGGTCCGCAGGGCATCGTACCGCGCCCGGACTTCCTTGTATTCCTCGATGGCGCCGACGTTGACGCTGCCCAGCGACCGGATCTGGTTGCGCAGGTCCGCCACCTGGGCCCGCAGGGCGGGCAGGCTGTCGAACTCCACGCACACTTCCTCGGCCTGCGACACCGTCAGCTGGTATTCATCCCAGAGCTTGGCCGCGGTGGCATCGTATTCGCTCTCTGCCGCCGCCTTCCGCTCGGCAAGGCGGGCCATCTCGCGGCCCATTTCTTCCCGGTGGTCGGAAGCTTCCCGGGCCCGGGCCAGCGCCTGCGTCTCCGCCTGCTGGCAGGCCAGCCGCTGCTCCGTAGCCTTGCGGATCTCCGCTTCCTTCGCTTCGATCCCGGCCCGGCTGTCGGTCTTTGCCTTCCGGATGGCTTCGATCTCTGCCCGGCAGGCCTCACTGCGCTCCGACAGGGCCGCAAGGCCCTCTTCCAGCGCCGCACGGCGGCTCCGGGCATCGCGGGTGCGCTGTTCCAGCGCTTCGATCTGCGCTTCGGCCAGCTCGGCGTCTTTCTGGCGGCTGACCTGTTCCAGCCGCTTGGCACCGATCTTTTCCGCCAGTGCCTGCTGCCGGTTCAGGAAGGTGTCGCCGCCCTCCGCCAGCTGTTCCAGCTCTTCGGTCTTTGCTGCGAGCTGGGCGGTCAGATCCGTTTCCCGGGCGGCGGCCTGCGCCGCTTTTTCCCGGCTGTCGGCCAGCTCCGCATTCAGGGCATCGATCTCCTTCTGCCGGGCGGCAAGGGCGGTCTGCGCCTGCTCCACGGCGGCTTCCAGCCGCTTCTGCTCCGCTTCGGCCCGGACCCGGTCGTTGGCGGCGGTGATCTGCTCGCTTCCGGCCGCAGTCAGCTCTGCGTTGACGGCATCGGCCTGCGTCTTGCACTGGTCGGTCTTTTCCTGCGCGGCCAGACATTCCTTCTGCAGCCGGGCTGCCTTATTCCGCAGCTCTTCCAGCTCCTGCCGGCGGGTGAACAGTCCGGCGCTGCGCTGGACGCTGCCGCCGGTAAAGCTGCCGCCTGCATTGATGACCTGTCCGTCCAGCGTGACCACCTTGTTGCGGTAGCCGTTCTCCCGGGCCGCCCGGGATGCCTCGTTGATCTCATCCACTACGATGATGCGGCCCAGCAGATTGGACACGATATTGCTGTACCTGGCATCCGCCTGCACCAGACTGGACGCCAGCCTTGCCGAGCCGGACAACCGGCCCCGGAACTGTCCGGGCTGGACGGTGTCCAGCGGCAGGAAGGTAGCGCGGCCCGCGTTCTCACTGCGCAGCAGTGCAATGCCCGCCTTGGCCGCGGCTTCGTTTTCCACCACGATGTTCTGCAGTGCGCCGCCCAGTGCGGTCTCGATGGCCACCTCCCGGCCCGGCTCCACCTGCAGGATGGCGGACACCGGCCCGATGACGCCCCGCAGACGACGGGCAGAAGCAGCCCGCATGACGGTCTTGACCGAATTCTGGTAGCCGTCCATGTTCTTTTCCAGCTCCCGCAAAACGGAAAGCCGCTGCCGGGCGGCATCCAGTTCCCGGCCCAGCCGCTGTTCGGCGGCATCGGCCTCGTCCAGCGCCGCGCGGCGGTTCTTCAGCTTGAGTTCCAGACCGGCCCGGATATTCTTCAGCTGGTTCTCATTCTCCGTCAGGGCTTTCAGATACTTTTCCGTATCTTCCAGATCCTGCTTTGCGTCGTCACGCTGGAGGGTCAGCTGTTCCGCTGCCTCTTCCAGTGCGGGCAGACGGCTCTGGGCCGTCCCGGCGGCGGCTTCGGCGGCAGCCTTTGCCACCTGCGCCTCGGTGCGGCAGGCCGTCAGCCGGGCGGCCTCGGCCCGCAGGACATCCCGGCGGGCACCGCTCCGGTCGTTTTCCCGGGTCAGCTGTTCCAGCTCGGCCTGCAGTGCTTCCAGCTCGGCCGCCAGTTCCCGGCCGGCCTGCTCCATGCTCTGCGCCACGGCCTTCTGCCGTTCCAGCGCGGCGGCGGCCTCGGTGCTGTCCTGCTGTCCCGCCTCGATCTCGGCCCGCAGGTCTGCGGCGCTCTCCTCGTTGCGGGCGATGTCATTTTCCAGCACGGCAATCCGGCTCTCGCTGCCGCTGATCTGCTCGGTGATGCTGCGGATATCCCCATTCAGGCGCTCGACAGCAACCGTCAGCTGCTGTGCCTGCATCCGGATCTCCTCAGCCTCGCTCTCAGCGGCCTTTGCTTCCCGGTCGAACCGTTCGTAGTCGGCCTGTGCGGTCTCATGGTCCCGCACCTGGCGGCGGACAGCTTCCCGGGCGCGGTGGACACCGTCCGTCCAGAGGGTGACCTCCAGCGTCCGGCGCTCTGCGCTCAGCTCCAGAAACTTCTGTGCCTTGGCGCTCTCCTTTTCCAGCGGGCCCACACGGGCTTCCAGCTCGCCCAGGATGTCCCGCAGCCGTTCCAGATTCTCGGCGGCGGCAGCAAGGCGGCGCTCGGCCTCGTTCTTCCGGTAGCGGTATTTTGCAATGCCGCAGGCTTCCTCAAAGATCTCCCGTCGCTCGCTGCTCTTGGCCGCCACGATCTCGGCGATGCGGCCCTGCCCGATGACCGAGTAACCGTCCCGCCCGATGCCGGTATCCAGCAGCAGCTCGTACACATCCTTCAGGCGGCAGACCTGCCCGTTGATGCTGTACTCGCTCTCGCCGGAGCGGTAGTATTTGCGGCCGATCACGGCCTCGTCGGCATCCAGATCCAGGGTATGGGCGCTGTTGTCCAGCGTCAGCCGCACCTGGGCAAAGCCCATGGCCCCCCGCCGCCGGGTGCCGCCGAAGATGACATCCTCCATCTTTCCGGCGGCCCGCAGCTGGCGGGCGCTGGTCTCGCCCAGCACCCAGCGCACGGCGTCTGACAGGTTCGACTTGCCCGAGCCGTTGGGGCCCACCACGCCTGTGACCCCCTCGTCAAAGGTGATCTTCACCTTGTCCGGGAAGCTCTTGAAGCCCTGGATCTCAAGTTCCTTGAATATCATCGATGTTACTTTTCCTTTATGACGCCCAGCAGCTTCAGCGCCTCGCAGGCGGCATGCTGCTCAGCCATCTTCTTGCTGCGGCCCTCGCCCCGGGCCACCTTGTCGGAGTTGAAGCGCACTGCCACCACGAAATGCTTGTCGTGGTCGGGGCCGGACTCCTGCTCCACCACATAGCTCAGCCGCTCCTCGGGGTTCTGCTGGACGATCTCCTGCAGACGGGTCTTGTAGTCGGCCTCGGCGTGTTTGCCCTCGGTGATGAAGGGCAGGATGAAGTTTTTCGCCACTTCCATGCCGCCGTCCAGATACAGCGCCGCAATGACCGCCTCGAAGGCGTCCGACACCACACTGGGGCGGGTGCGGCCGCCGCAGCGCTCCTCGCCGCGGCCCAGGCGCAGGTACTCGCCCAGGTCGATCTCCTGGGCAAACTGGAACAGCGCCCCCTCGCTGACCAGGCTGGCCCGGATGCGGGTCAGGTCGCCCTCGGGCCGGTCGGCGTAGGCGTGGAACAGGTAATCTGCCGAAACGATCTGCAGCACACTGTCGCCCAGAAACTCCAGCCGCTCGTTGTGCTGGATCGGGGTGCGGCTCTCGTTGGCATAGCTCGTATGGGTCAGCGCCGTTTCCAGCAGCTTCGGGTTCTTGAACTTATAACCAATAATTGTTTCCAACTGATGGCTCATATGTCTTAGCTCCCTTGTCTCTTTGTTTGTTATTCCCCGGCTTTGTCCGCCGTATTCAGATCATCCAGTGCCTTCTGCATGGTGCCGCACAGGTCGTTCTCCACGCAGATCCTGGCCTGCCGGATGGCATTCTTGATGCCCTTGGCCTTGGAAGAACCGTGGGCCTTGATGACCGGCTGCTTTGCGCCCAGGAAGGGTGCGCCGCCGTATTCCTCGCTGTCCATCTGGTGCTTCAGGTCGGACACGCCGCCCTTGAGCAGCAGATAGGCGACCTTGCCGCCCAGATTCTTCAGGAACATCTCCTTCAGCATCCCCAGCAGCATCTTGGCCACGCCCTCGGTCAGCTTGAGGATGACGTTGCCGGTGAAGCCGTCGCAGACCACCACGTCCACCTCGCCGTTCGGCACATCCCGGGGCTCGATGTTGCCCACGAAGCGGATGCCCGGGGTGGTCTTGAGCAGCTGATGGGCCTCCTTGAGCACGGGGGTGCCCTTGGACTCCTCCGCGCCGTTGTTGGCCAGCGCCACGCTGGGGTTCTGACGGCCCTCCACCTTGTTGACGTAGCAGCTGCCCATGACGGCAAAGGCTGCCAGCATCTCGGGGCGGCACTCGACGTTCGCGCCGCAGTCCAGCAGGAGGTAGGCCTGCTTCTTTGCGGGCACCATGGTGGCCAGCGCCGGGCGCTTGACCCCCTTCAGGGTGCGCACGATGAGGCTGGCGCCCACATGGAGGGCGCCGGTACTTCCGGCGGAGACAAAGGCGTCCCCCTTGCCCTCCTTCAGCAGGTTCAGGCCCACCACGATGGAGGAATCCTTCTTGCTGCGGATGGCCTTGGCCGGCTCGTCGCACATCTCGATGGTCTCGGTGCAGTTCACCAGCTCAATGCCGTCCAGCGGGATGCCGTGCTCGGCGGCCGTTTTCCGCACCAGTGCCTCATTGCCCACGCCGATGATCTGCACACCGTATTCTTTCACTGCCTGCGCCGTGCCCTCCAGCACTGCCAGAGGGGCATTGTCGCCGCCCATCATATCCACAATGATCTTCATAGTCCTTCTCCCTTCTTACAAAGAGGTGTCATCCAGCCACTGCTGGAAGCTGGCCACGGCCCGCTGAGCCACAGCCATGTACCGCAGGCGCTTGTCCCGCGGGCGGGTCTCGGCGGGCAGCGGGGGCAGGATGCCCATGTTCGCGCCCATCGGCTGGAAATGCTTGTTCTCCGTGGTCAGATACTGCAGCAGCGCACCGCACATGGTATCCGTCGGCGGCGGGGGCAGCTGTTTTCCTTCCAGACGGGCATACAGGCTGCGGGCCGCCAGCAGGCCGCTGGCCGCGCTCTCCATATAGCCCTCAAAGCCGGTGATCTGTCCGGCAAAGAACACGTTGGGATGATCCTTCAGGAACAGCCCGGCGTCCAGCACCCGGGGCGCGTCCAGGAAGGTGTTGCGGTGCATGACGCCATACCGCACGAACTCGGCATTTTCCAGGCCGGGGATCATGCTGAACACCCGCTTCTGCTCGCCCCATTTCAGGTTGGTCTGGAAGCCCACGATGTTATACAGGGTGCGCTCCTTGTTTTCAGCCCGGAGCTGGACATTGGCCCAGGGGCGGTGGCCGGTGTTGGGGTCCACCAGACCCACCGGGCGCAGGGGGCCGAACCGCATGGTGTCGGCCCCCCGGGCCGCCATGATCTCGATGGGCATGCAGCCCTCATAGACGGTGACGGTATCCGCTTTTTTGCCGTGGGCATCCGGGTCCGGCTGGGCCCCCTGCTGGGCACCTTCGTCGAACTCGTGGAGGGGTGCCCGCTCGGCAGAAGCCAGCGCCGCATGGAACGCCTCGTACTCCGCCTTGTTGAAGGGACAGTTCAGGTAATCCGCCTCGCCCCGGTCATACCGGGAGGCCGCAAAGACCTTGTTGTAGTCCAGGCTCTCGGCCGTGACGATGGGGGCCACGGCATCGTAGAAGTGGAGCCGCTCGTCCCCGGTCAGGCGGCCGATCTCATCAGCCAGTTTTCCCTCGGTCAGGGGGCCGGTGGCCACCAGAATGGGGGCGCTTTCGTCGATGGTTTCCACCACTTCCCGCACAACGGTGATGTTGGGGCATTCCTCCACCCGCCGGGTCACGGCAGCGCTGAAGGCATCCCGGTCCACCGCCAGCGCACCGCCGGCGGCCACCCGGGCTTCCTCGGCTGCATCCAGCAGCTGGCTGCCCATCCGGCGCATCTCTTCTTTCAGCAGGCCGGAGGCGGAGTCCAGCCGCTCGGCCTTCAGGCTGTTGGAGCAGATCAGCTCCGCAAAGCCTGCACTTTTGTGGGCCGGGGAAAAGTGGACGGGCTTCTGCTCGTACAGGGTCACCTGCACACCCTTCCCTGCCAGCCAGAGCGCCGCCTCGCAGCCCGCCAGACCGGCCCCCAGAACAGTTACTTTCTCGTTGCTCATTATTTCTCCTTCGGCACCGGCATCTCAAAGCCGCAGCCCTCTTTTGCGCAGTAGAGCTTGGAGCCCTTGCGGAACAGCGTCGAGCCGCACTTTTCGCACTTGGTGGGCACCGGGGTGTCCCAGGTCATGAAATCACAGTCGGGGTAGCGCTCGCAGCCGTAGTAGATGCGGCCCTTGGCGCTCTTGCGCTCCAGCATCCGGCCCTTGCCGCACTTGGGGCAGATGCCGCCGGTGTCCTTGACCAGCCGCTTGGTTCCCCGGCACTCGGGGAAGCCGCTGCAGGCCAGGAACTTGCCGTACTTGCCCACCTTGATGACCATGGGGCGGCCGCAGAGGTCGCAGACCTCGCTGGAAGGCTCGTCCGGCACCTTGACCTTCTTGCCCTCCATGTTCTTTTCCGCCTGTTCCAGGCTGGCTGCAAAGCCCTGATAGAAATCATCCACCGTCTTGTGCCAGTCGGCCTTGCCGCTCTCGATCTTATCCAGATTCTTTTCCATCTCGGCCGAGAAGTCCACGTCCACGATGTGGGGGAACTGTTCCAGCATCAGGCCGTCCACCGCGCGGCCCAGCAGGGTGGGCTTGAGCTTTTTCTGATCCCGCTCCACATAGCCGCGGTCGATGATGGTGGTGATGATGGGGGCGTAGGTGGAGGGACGGCCGATGCCGTTTTCTTCCAGTGCCTTGATGAGGGTGGCCTCGGTGTAGCGGGCGGGGGGCTGGGTAAACTTCTGCTCACTCTTCAGCTCCCGCAGCTTCAGCACCTGGCCCCGCTCCAGCGGGGGCAGGCTGGTCTCCTTCTTTTCCTTTTCGTCGGTGGCTTCCTCGTAGAGGACAGTGAAGCCGTCGAAGGTCACGGTATAGCCGCTGGCCTTGAAGCGGTAGTCCCCGGCGCAGACCGTCACCGAGACCGTATCCTGCTGGCAGTCGGCCATCTGGCTGGCCATGAAGCGGCTCCAGATCATCCGGTAGAGCTTGGCAGTATCGCCGCTGATGCTCTTGTCCACCTCGTCCGGGGTCAGGGAGGGCACCGAAGGCCGGATGGCCTCGTGGGCATCCTGGGCTGCCGTGGCGCTCTTGGTCTTCCAGGTGCGCTTGTAGGGACAGATATACTGTTCACCGTAAGCGTCCGCAATATACTCCTTGGCGGCGGCAACAGCCTCATCGGAGATGCGCAGACTGTCGGTACGCATATAGGTGATCAGACCCATGGTGCCGTGGCCCGCGATGTCCACGCCTTCGTACAGGGTCTGGGCGGCCCGCATGGTGCGGGTGGCCGTGAAGCCCAGACGGCGGGAAGCCTCCTGCTGCAGGGTACTGGTGATGAAAGCCGGGGTGGGCTGCTTGGCGCGCTTGCCCTTTTTCAGCTCGCCCACGGTGTACTCGGCCCCTTCCAGTCCCTTTTCGATGACGCGGGCCTCGGCCTCGTTCCGGGGCAGAAGCTTCTTGCCGGAGGCATCGGAGGCCAGCCGGGCGGTGAAGCTCTTGCTGCCGGCACCCAGGGTGGCGTCCACGTTCCAGTATTCCTCGGGCTTGAAGTTCTCGATCTCCTTTTCGCGGTCGTCGATCAGACGCACGGCCACGCTCTGGACACGGCCGGCCGACAGGCCCCGGCGCACCTTCCGCCACAGGAAGGGGCTGAGCTTGTAGCCCACCAGACGGTCCAGGATGCGGCGGGCCTGCTGGGCATTGAACAGGTCCTCGTCGATGGCGCGGGGGTGGGCCATGCCCTTCTGTACGCCCTTCTTGGTGATCTCGTCAAAGGTCACGCGGTTGGGCTCGTGGGGGTCCAGACCCAGGATATTGGCCAGATGCCAGCTGATGGCTTCGCCCTCACGGTCCGGGTCGGTCGCCAGCAGGACGCCGTCGGCCTGCTTTGCCTTCGCCTTCAGCTCTTTGATCAGCTTGGATTTGTCCTTGATGTTGATGTACTGGGGGGCGTAGTCGTGTTCCACGTCGATGCCCAGCTGGGACTTGGGCAGGTCCCGGATGTGGCCCATGCTGGCCGTAACTTCGTAGTCCTTGCCCAGATATTTGCCGATGGTTTTCGCCTTGGCAGGCGACTCCACGATCACCAGTTTTGCCATAGTAACTCTCCTAATATATCATGAAAACCGTACGGTTTTATTTCAACATAACGTGTGCAGGCTCAGCGCAGGATATACCGCTTGCCCGGTAGACAGGTCACCCGGCCGGTGAGTTCCAGCTTCATCAGGGTGCCCAGCAGCAGGGCCGTGGGCAGGCCGCAGGCCTGTCCCAGTTCCTCCACGCCTTTTGCCTTGGGCCCGATACAGGCCAGCACCCGCCGCTCGGTCTCCCCCATGGGGTCCGGCGCCGGGCGGGACACGGGCTGCTCCGCCGTTCCGCGGAGACCCAGCACCCCGAACAGCTCCTCGGCCCTGCAGACCGCCCGGGCCCGGCCGTCCCGCAGCAGACCGTTGGTCCCGGCAGAGTTGGGCGAGTAGATGCTGCCCGGCACCGCGAACACCGGCTTGCCATACCGCTCGGCATGGTTGACGGTGGACATGGTGCCGCTTTTTTCCTGCGCTTCCACGACGATCAGCGCCGAGGAAAGCGCCGCAATGAGCCGGTTGCGCTGCAAAAAGCCGAACCGGCCCACAGCCTCGCTGTCCGGCGGGTACTCGCTGATGACGCAGCCCTTCTGCTCGATCTTCCGCCGCAGCTCCCGGTTCGCTGCCGGGTAGATGCGGTCAATGGGCACCCCCTGCACCCCGATGGTTGGGCAGGCTTCCCGGACGGCCGCCCGGTGTCCCGCGCTGTCCAGCCCGTCGGCCAGACCGCTGACGACGACTGCCCCAGCCCGGGCAAGGCCCCGGCCCAGGTCCTCTGCGGCCTGCAGGCCGTACTCCGTGGGCTTCCGGCTGCCCACCATGCCCACGGCTCCCGGCTCGTTGAGCCAGAGCGGGTCGCCGGTGCAGTAAAGCACCAGCGGCATATCCGGGATGCGGGAAAAGGCCAGCGGGTAATCCGGGTCATCGTAGGGCAGGATGCGGATGTTCCGGGCAGCGCACTTCTGCACCAGCGCCCGGAAAGCTTCCGGGGTGCTGCCCGGCAGAGCGGCCCGGGCAAAGGCCTGGGGGCCCGCCGCCTGCCGGAAGGCATCGGAATCCCGGTTTTCCCAGGCTTCCTGCGCCCCGCCGAAGGCATCCAGCACCCGCCCCGCATGGCTGCTGCCCGGCCCGAGTACATCGGCCAGCCAGAGCCAGCAGAGCAGCGGGTCGGGGGCCGGTTCCGGCGGGAACAGGCTGGTCTGACCCGGGCCCGGGCCGGTCACAGGCTCTCCTCCCGGAAATGCCACAGCAGGATGCTGCCCGCGATGCCTGCGTTCAGGCTCTCGACCCGGTCGGTCATGGGGATGCGGACAGTGCCGCTGCAGGCCGCGATGGTCTCCTCGGTCAGGCCCTGCCCCTCGCTGCCGATGACAACGCAGACGCCGTCCGAGTAGCTGGCCTGCGCCGCGCTCAGGGGCTGGCTCCGGTAAAGGGCCGCTGCAAGGCAGGTAATGCCCTTCTCCCGCAGGGCGGCAACGGCAGCGGGCATCTGCCCGGCCTCGATCACCGGCACCCGCACCGCAGCCCCCATGGAGGCCCGGAGGGTCTTGGGGGCAAAGACGCTGGCGCACCCGTCGCTGAGCAGCACCCCGTCAAAGCCGAATGCCGCCGCCGAGCGCAGCAGGGTGCCCACATTGCCGGGGTCCTGCACCCGCTCCAACGCCAGATACCGGCCGCCGGTCCTCACCTCGTCCAGCGTATGCACCGGGGTGCGGAACACGCCGAACACGCCCTGATGGGTACCCACGTCCGCCAGCTTGTCGGCCACATGGTCCTCCACCAGATAATGCTCCCCGGGCAATTCTGCCAGCTCCGGGCATTTTTCCAGCGCCGCTTCGGTGCAGAACAGCGTTTCCAGCTCCGCACCCCGGCACAGCTCCGGGCAGAGTTTGCGCCCTTCGGCCAGGAAGCGGCCCTCGCTGCGGCGGAACGCCCCGCTGGAAGCAAGGCGGCAGGCATATTTGATCTTTGCGTTCTCACGGCTGGTGATTTTTTCCATGCTGTCCTCCCGAAGCTCCGAAAATATACAAAAAGGACGCCCGCGTAATCATACGCGCGGGCGTCTTTTCAGGTCTTTATCAGGCGTTCTTCACGGTCTCGACCAGAGCAGCAAAGCTCTGAGGATCGTTGATGGCCATCTCGCTCAGCATCTTGCGGTTCAGCTCGATGCCTGCCTTCTTCAGGCCGGCCATAAAGGTGGAGTAGTTCATGCCCAGAGGACGGACAGCATTGTTGATGCGGGTGATCCACAGGTTGCGGAACTGACGCTTCTTCATGCGGCGGCCAGCCAGAGCGTAGTTGCCGCTCTTCATGACCTGCT
>CAKSZU010000004.1 GCA_934526125.1 uncultured Faecalibacterium sp.
TCCCGCTCGTCGATCTTGGTGGTGTCGCCCACCAGACCAAAGACGTTGTAGTCCTTGCCGGTGATGAGGGTGACATCAAGGCCCTGCTTTTCAAAGCGGTCCACGATCTTTTCGAGTTCTTCCTTGGGGGTGCCTTTTTTGGTGGAGATGATCATTTTTTGTTCCCTTTCTTATTGAACCAGATGTGTCTGTGCGCTGCCGTCCATCCGGAGCAGCTGCACCAGGTATGCGCAGGCATGGAGATAGCCGCTGATACCCTCCCCGGCAAAGCGGCCCTGACAGCCGAAGGAGACCACGTCAACGCTCCGGAACGGCTCCCGTCCGCTGGGGTCGGACAGCATCACCTCTGCCGCGGGCACACCGCAGATCTGCAATGCTTCCAGGATCGCCACGCTGTAATAGGCGTAGCCGCCGGGGTTGATCACGATGCCGTCGGCCCGGCCGGCGGCGGACTGGATCTCATCAATGAGGTCGCCCTCGTGGTTGGACTGGAAAAATTCCGTCTGAATGTCCATCTGGGCGCAGCCTGCCTCGATATAATCCAGCAGGGTATTGTAATCGATCTGCCCATCAACGCCCGGTTCGGTGAACTGGGTCAGGTTGAGGTTGGGACCGTTAATGACTAAAAATTTCATCCAGAGCCTCCCTTGCCGCCGCCACGGCGTCCGCCACGGTGGTCTGATTGGGCACCACCGCATCCGCCGCCGCCAGATACAGCGGGCGGCGCTGGGCTTCCATGGCCTTCAGGGCTTCCTGACTGGTGGAGAGCGGCCGTCCGCCGCCCACGGTCAGGGCGCTCAGGGGCCGGTCGATGAAAAGGATCACGCCGTTCTGGCGCAGGACCCGCAGGTTTTCCGGCTTCTTGATGACGCCGCCCCCGCAGGAAAGCACCTGCCGCCCCTCTTTGGCAAAGCGGGCCGTCTGCTCCGTTTCCAGCTTCCGGAAGGCTTCCTCGCCCTCGGCGGCAAAGATATCCGGGATGCTGCGGCCGTCCGCCCGGACGATCTCATCGTCCAGATCCACGAACTTCCGGCCCAGCTGGTCGGCCAGCATCCTGCCCACGGTGGTCTTGCCCGATGAGGGCATCCCGATGAGGGCGATGTTCAGCTGCTCCTTCCGCAGGGCCGCTGTGATGCGGGCGATCTCCGCCGGGGCATCGTCGAATTTCCGGCCCAGGAAGTACTCCGCCGCATACACGGCCTGCGCCGCCAGCATGGCAAGGCCGCCCACGGCCACCGGCACCCCGGCCTCTTCGGCCCGGAGGACCAGCTCCGTCTTGTCCGGGTTGTACACCACGTCCAGCACGGCTTCCAGTCCGGGCATGGCGGCCACGTCCAGATGACAGACCCCCACGTTGGGGTACATCCCCGCCGGGGTGGTGTTGATGACGATCTGCGCCCCGCTCCGGGCGGCTTCTTCGTAGGAGAGCTGGCCCTCGGCGGGGGTCCGGCTGACCGTCAGGATCTTTGCCGCACCCTTGTCGCGGGCCACGGCGCTGGTGGTGTTGTGGGTGCCGCCGGTGCCCAGGATCAGGACGGTCTTTCCGGCAAAGTCCACCCCGTTGGCATCGCACAGGTGGGCAAAGCCCATGTAATCGGTGTTGTAGCCGTAGAGCAGGCCGTTCTTGTTCACCACCGTATTCACTGCCCCGATGGCCTTGGCCCGGGGGTCAACGTAGGTGCAGTACTCCATCACCAGCTTTTTATAGGGGATGGTGACGTTGATGGCCCTGAACTGCCGTTTGGTGAGGAACGCCCGGGCCTCCTCCTCGGTGGGCAGGGGGCACAGGTCATACCGATAGCCGCAGAGCATCTCGTGGATGGTCTTGGAATAAGAGTGCCCCAGCCGGGAGCCGATGAGTCCGTATTCCATTTACAGTTCCTCCTTGCGGTAGCCGACCGGGTCTTCCATCCAGGCCATGCCGTATTTCGCCGTCAGCAGGTCGCCCACGGCCAGCGCCGCTGCGCAGGTCTGCACGATGGCGGCCCGGGGCACGATGCAGGGGTCGTGGCGGCCCTGAACAGACAGCTCCGCGTCCTTTTTCGCGAGATAATCCACGGTCTCCTGCGGCTTATAGATGCTGGGGGTGGGCTTGACGGCAGTGCGGAACACCACCGGCATCCCGTTGGAGATGCCGCCGTTCAGGCCCGCGTTGTGGTTGGTGGCCGTCACGACCCGGTCCCCCTGCATCCGGAACGCATCGTTGGCCTCGGAGCCCCGCATCCCCGCAAAACCGAAGCCGGAGCCGAACTCGATGCCCTTGACCGCCGGGATGGAGAAGGCCAGATGGGCCAGCTCGCTCTCCACGCTGTCAAAATACGGCTCGCCGACCCCGGCGGGCAGGCCGAGGACGGCCGTCTCCAGCACACCGCCCACGCTGTCGCCATCGGCTCCGGCGGCCCGGATGGCCGCCTTCATGGGCTCTTCCACCGTGCCGTCCAGCAGGGCGAAGCCCTCCGCCTTGTTCAGCAGGGCCTCGGCCTGCGCCGCCAGCTGATCCGGGGCGTTCAGCGCAAAGGGGGTGTCGGCGATCCCGGCGCACTGCCCGATGTGGGTCACGATCTCAATGCCGGCCCGGTGCAGGGCCCCCAGCACAAGGGAGCCGCCTGCCACCAGCGCGGCGGTGAGCCGCCCCGAGAAGTGGCCGCCTCCCCGGGCGTCCTGAAAGCCGTGGTACTTGGCGTAGGCCGTGTAGTCCGCATGGCCGGGCCGCAGCAGGTCCGCCGTTTTGGCGTAATCGCCGCTGCGGGTGTTCTGATTTTCGATCATCAGGGCAATGGAAGTGCCGGTGGCGCGGCCGTTCACCACACCGGACAGAAACCGCACGGTGTCGGCCTCCACCCGGGCGGTGGAAAGCCCGTCGCCCCGGGCCCGGCGTTTATCCATGCAGGCCGTCAGGAGCTGCTCATCCACCGGGACCCCGGCCGCCATGCCGTCCAGCACCGCGCCGATGGCCGCGCCGTGGCTCTCGCCGAAGAGGGTCAGGGCAAGATCACTGCCGAAGGTGTTCTTCATGGTTTATTCCTCCATGCCCAGCAGGGGGCGCAGGCCCTCCACGGGCAGGGTCTCGGCCTTCCAGCAGCCCAGACCCGGCACCTTGATGATGGTGATCTGGCCGCCCTGGGCCTTCTTGTCGTGCAGCATTTCCGCCAGCACCTTTTCCTTGTCGTAGGTGGTGCGGGTGGGCAGGCCGATGCGGCGGTAGACTGCCCGCACCCGCTTCTGCAGGGCCTTGGATTCGATCATGGGCAGCATGCCCAGCGCCACGCACTCGCCGTGGAACAGGCCCACGGTGCGGCGGCCCTTGATGCCCTTGACGGCCTCGATGCCGTGGCCGATGGTGTGGCCGAAGTTCAGAGCCTTGCGCATCCCGTGCTCGGTCTCGTCCTGCTCCACGATGTTCTTTTTGAACCGCAGGCTGCGGCAGATGATCTCGTTGATCTGGGTGTCGATATCGCCCTTCTCAAAGATGGCGAAGAGTTCCGGGTCGGCCAGCAGACCGGCCTTGACCGCCTCGGCCAGACCGTTGATGTAGTGGCGGCGGGGCAGGGTGGAGAGGGTGTCCGGGTCTACGATGACCAGTTTGGGCTGCCAGAAGGAACCCACGATGTTCTTGGTATCGCCCAGATCCACGGCCGTCTTGCCGCCGATGGAGGAGTCGATCATGGAAAGGGTTGTGGTGGGGCAGTTGATGAAATCAATGCCCCGCATATAGATAGATGCGGCAAAGCCGGCCAGGTCGCCGACCACGCCGCCGCCCACGGCCACCACAAGGTCGCCGCGGCCCATATTGAACGCCAGCATCTGCCGCAGGACGGTCTCCAGAATCTTGAAGCTCTTGCTGCCCTCGCCCTGGGGCACCGTGATGATGGTGGATTCCCGGCACTGGTCGGCCACCCGCTGGGCATACTGAGCCGGCACCCCGCTGTCAGTGACCACAGCCACCTTCCGGTCCAGCCGGGCGAACTGATACAGATTTTCCAGTGCGCCGTTCTTCAGGATGATGTCATAGCTGCGCTCGCCCAGGTTCATGGTGAGCTTGGTTCCGATGAATTCACTCATTTCGTATACACTCCTAACAGCCGTACCGTGCGGCAGATATGGTTCAGCTCGCGCAGAAGCGCAGCCGTCTCGTCGGCGGTGGGGTCGCCCACCAGCTCGACATAAAAATAATAATCAAAGGGGACATGGGGCAGAGGGCGGCTCTTGATGGACTCCATATCGTAGCCGCTGGCACCGATGACCTGGATGACCTCGGCCAGCTTGCCGGGCTTGTTGTCCACCGTGAACAGCAGCGAGAACCGGTTGCCCGCCGTGGGCTTTTCGCGGCTGAGGACGATGAACCGGGTGGTGTTGTCGCCGTCGGTGTTGATGCTGGGCACCAGCACCTCCAGCCCGTAGAGGGCCGCCGTCTCCACGCTGGCAATGGCTGCCTTGGTCTTATCGCCGCTCTCGGCCACGAACTTGGCCGCCATGGCCGTGTTGGGCATGGCCGTGGCCGGCAGGCGGAACTGCTTGAGGAAAGTCTCGCTCTGGGCGATGGCCTGCTGGTGGCTGTACACATGGGTCAGGTCCGACAGCTGGGTGCCGGGCAATACCAGCAGGTTCTGGGAGATGGGCAGGTCGCAGACCCCCACCACCCACAGCCCCGGGTGGTTGTAGCACAGGTCCAGCACCGCCGAGACATCGCCCGCGTGGCTGTTCTCGAAGGGCACGACGCCGTGGGCTGCATCCCCCTTCTCCACCGCATCGAACACCTCGTCCCAGGTGGGGAAGCTCACCGCCTCGGCGTGGGGAAACAGGGCCCGGAGGGCGATATGGGCAAACGCGCCCTCCACGCCCTGATAGGCGGCCCGGTTCCGGCCCAGCACCTCGGCCTCGTACTGTTTGGCCACGTCCATCATGTTCTGCACATGGTCGCGGTAATAGGGGCGCAGAGCCGGATTCTGGATCCGGCGCTCTGCCTTATCCAGCACAACGGCCTCCCGCGACGCATCGAAGATCGGCAGGCCATGGGCCTTTTTGTATTCTGCCACGCTGAGTACCGCCGCCATCCGCCGTTCAAACAGGGCGGCCAACTGGGCATCCACCGCGTCGATCTCGGCGCGGGCCTGTTCCAGTGCGTCCATCATTCCACATCCTTTGCATTCGTGTTGCATTTGCGATACCTGATTAGTATACCATAACCGGGACATGGAAACAACAAAGGCCGCTTGCTTTCAGAGCGTATAATTTTTCAAATCACCCTGCCATGAAACGAAAAAAATTGCAAAGGGCGGCAGCCCTCTGCAATTTCTGCGTATTTTCCTATTCGTTCCGGTTCTTTTTCAGGTCTTCCCGGCTCCGGGCGGTCCCGTAATACCGGCCGTATGGATTGTCCAGGTCGGCGGCCCGGGGCGGGGCCGGGCGGGGCTGCTGCTCTGCGGCCGGGGCCGCGGGGCGCGGGGCGCCTTTTGCGCGGCGCACCACCCGGTAATGCCGGCCCGGTCTCATCGCAGCTGGGCCAGAATGGTCTGGCGGACGGCATCCGGCAGCTGCTTCTGTTCATCCCGGCTCATGCCTGCCGTCCGGATGGAGGGCAGGATGCGCACCCGGATGTTGCCGGGGGTCGCCCGGTTGCCGTGGCTCTCGAACAGACCCCGGGCACCGGTGACCGCCACCGGCACCACGGGGACGCCGGTCTTGATGGCGATGCGGAAGGCACCGGCCTTGAACTCCCCGGCACCGCCTTCCTCGCCCTTATAGCGGGTGCCCTCCGGGAAGATGACAAAGCTCTTACCGCCCTCCACGATGGCAGTGGCATCGTTCAGCGCCCGGACCGAGGCCCGGATGTCGTCCCGCTTGACGAAAACGCAGCCCAGCAGCTTCATCCAGCGGTTGAGCAGGGGGATCTTTTCCAGCTCCTCCTTGGCCAGGATGCCGTGGGGCGCGTCCAGCGCCGCCAGCAGGATGGGGATGTCAAAATAGCTGCGGTGGTTGACCACAAAGACGCAGGGGGTATCCGCGGGGATGTTCTCCTGCCCCTCCACGGTCATCCGGGCACCGGTCACCTTCAGGATGCCCCGGCTCCAGTGGGGGATATGCTTTGCAACAATGGCTTCCACCGTTTCCAGATCGCCTGCCGCAAGGGCTTTTTCGCCCCGGCGCAGGACCCCGTAATGCACGATCATGTATCCGAACAGATAAACGAACAACGCAATGGTGCGCAGAATGCTCATGGTTCTTTCCTCCTTCCGGCCCCCGGAAGGGCCTGCCTCATTGTAACACACTTTGGCGCAAACCGGAAGAGAACATACTTTTTTTACAAATGGGGGCCTTTATGGCTTGCAAATTCCACAAAATCCGGGTATATTTATAAGCAGAAAGGCAGCACAATGGCTGCTGCCGCACAAGAGAGGGATCAGAGAAGCAATGGGACTCTTTTCTTCCAGATACTACAAAGAAGGGCCCGGCGTTGAGAAGGACGCCCCCCGCAAAAAGGGCATCGCCCGTTTTTTTGAGGTCGTGGGCCGGGATCTGAACAGCCTGTTCCTGGCAAACGTACTCACCTTCGTGGGCTTTTTGCCCATGATCTGCATCGTGTATCTCGGTTTTCTGGCCGGGAGCCTGCCCCTGCTGCTGGCAGGGGCCGTGATCGGCGGGCTGTTTGCCGGCCCGGCGCTCTCCGGCATGTACGACACCGTCCTGCGGGCTTTGCGGGATGAGCCCGGTTACTGGTGGGCCACCTACCGCCGGGCCTTCCGGCAGAACGCGAAAGCCAGCCTCCTGCCCGGCATCCTGTACGGGCTGGTGGTCACCGTCCAGATCTATCTGGTCTGGTTCTGCGCCCGCTCGCTTTCCGACGGCAATGTCAGCATCCCGCTGTGGGTGGCCACGGCGCTGAATCTGGTGCTGTTCCACATGCTGTTTTCCTACCTGTGGCCCCAGATCGTCCTGCTGGACCAGCCCCTGATCCTGACGCTGAAAAACTGCCTGACCTGTATGCTGGCCTTCTTCCCCCGGGCACTGGCCGCCGCTCTGGTGACCATCCTGTCCGGCGGACTTCTGGTCACCATGATCCCCGCCGGGCTGTTCCTGATCCTTCTGGCGGGCTTCTGGCTGCCCTGCCTGATCTGCTGCCAGATCGTTTACCCCGATATGGACCGGGTCTTTCACATTGAGGAGAACATCCGCAAGCTTCACGAGGCCCAGCGGGCCGCTGCAACCGGACAGGACACCCCCGAAGAATGATACACCGCCCACAGCGCGCAAAGGAGAGAAGTGCGGATGGAACAACGGAACAATCTGGTGCTGCAGGGCACCGAGACCTTCTCCCGGGGCGCACTGGATAACGTGGCGCTGGAGAGCGGGGCGCTGGTGCTGGACTCCTCGGCCGGGCGGTATCTGCCCTACGGCAGCTACACCACCCCGGAGTTCGCCATGCCCGCCTTCTGCAATCTGAACGTCAGCTGGAACGCCAGCGCCCCCCACAACACCATGGTGGAGGTGCGCTGCCGGGTCTACGCCGGGAACGCCTGGACCGGCTGGATGAGCTTCGGCAAATGGGCCCCGGATTATCCCCGCCGCAGCGTCAGCGCCCAGAGCGAGGACGGCATGATCTTCCTGATGGGCGACACCGTGACCGTGGCCACGGCGGGCGGCGGCACCGGCATCCAGCTGCAGGTCAATCTTTCTTCCAACGACGACAGGGCCACCCCGGCGGTCCGGCTGCTGGCGGCGGCGGTGCGCCCCATGACCTGGGAAAAGCACAGCGGCCGCCCCCTGAACCGGCGGCTTTACCTGCCGGAATACTGCCTTTCGGCCCACGATCCCAGCTTCGGCCGGGATATGGACCTGCCCCTTGTGATGGCCGCCCTGATGAACCGCTACGGCGAGGACATCCTGCCGGAAGAGGTGGCCTATGCCATGGAGGACAACGCCTCCAGCAGCACCGGCAACGCCGCCTTTGCGGCCGCCGCCGCGGGCTGCTGCGGCTACCCCTGCTGGCAGGCCTGGATGGACCTGGCCGACCTCCGTGCCCAGATCCACGACGACTGCTCCGTGGCGGTCCGGGTGGAGCGCCGGGTCCGGGGCCAGCGGGACCCCGTGGGGGTCTGGATGGGGCTGCGGGGCTTCGGCCACGACGACGCCGTTCTGGCCGACTACGTATTGCTCAACGACCCCACCGCCGACAGCGACGGTACCGTGAACTGCACCATGGCGCTGACGGATTTCATGCGTTACTTCACCGGACGGGCCATTGCCCTGCATCCCAAACAGCGGGAAGTCCCGGCCGACCTGCCCAACCGGGTGCGGTGCGACCTCGCCCGGGCGGAGGACGGCAGCTACTTCTTTGAGCAGCGGGGCCAACGGGACCCGCTGCCGGAGGATTTTTCCGGCTGGACGGCCTACGCCGTCCACGACGGCATTGCCCACGCCACCACGGCCCACCGGAGCTTCCGCCGGATGGAGCGCACCCCCGAGGGCGGGCTCCTCTTCCCGGCCGAGCAGCTGGCAGCAGGCGGGCGCTGCAGCGTGTATGCCGTGGACCAGACCGGGCGGATGCGGGTGGCGGAGGTCCGCTTGCCCGCGCCCCCGAAACCGCCCGAACCTCCCGCCCCGCAGACAAGTCACCCAAGCACCGAGCAGCCCGGCCGGTGAGCCGGCAGTGCCAAGCGCTTTTCGGGATAGAAACCACAAACATAGGAGGAACACATTATGGCAAAGACGATCATCACCATTGGCCGTGAGTACTGCACCGGCGGCAACTACATCGCAGAGGATGTTGCAAATGCTCTGGGCATCAAGCTCTACGACAAGGAGCTGATCACCATGGCAGCCAAACACTCCGGCCTGTCCGAGGAGGCTGTCGCCGCCAGCGAGAAACGCCACACCCACAGCCTGCTGTACAGCCTGTACACCATGGGCAACGAGCTGCCGCTGGGCGATCAGGTGTTCATCCTGCAGAGCCGCATCATCAAGCAGCTGGCAGAGGAAGGCCCCTGCGTCATCCTGGGCCGCTGCGGTGACTATGTGCTGCGGGACCGCAAGGACGTGCTGCGCGTCTTCATCTATGCGCCGGTGGAGTGGCGCCGTGAGCTGGCCAAGACCGATCCTCTGGTCAAGGCCCACGACGAGAAGGGCATCAAGGAAGAGATCGAAAAGACCGACCGCAACCGCGCTGCCTACTACAACTACTACACCCAGAACCGCTGGGGCGATGCCCACAACTACGATCTGGCCATCAACGCTGCCCTGGGCCGCGAGACCTGCGTCAAGATGATCCTGGACGCCGTCGCCGCCAAGGAAAAGACCATGGCCGAGTGATCCCCGCCTGCCCGGGATGACCGGGCGAAAAAACAATGATGCTTCGTGGGTAGGGTGCGCAAGTGCCCTGCCCACGTTTTCGGCAACGGCATCTGCCACAGCCGCTGCCGGGGCATAGAATTCCCGTATTATCAACCCCAATGTCAAAAGGAGAAATCGTGGAAAACAATCGATCCGATTCTTCCGCACGGG
Source organism: uncultured Faecalibacterium sp. (assembly GCA_934526125.1). GTDB lineage: Bacteria > Bacillota > Clostridia > Oscillospirales > Ruminococcaceae > Faecalibacterium. Next base: position 9,499 of record CAKSZU010000004.1, read on the forward strand.
AGAATATCATGGGCACCATGGCCATCAACCCCTTGCTCATCAAACTGAGCGTTCCCATGATGGTCTCGATGCTGGTCCAGGCACTGTACAACGTTGTGGACTCCATCTTCGTGTCCCACGTCAGCGAGAGCGCCCTGACCGCTGTTTCGCTGGCCTTCTCGCTGCAGAACGTCATGATCGCCGTGGGCGTCGGCACCGGCGTGGGCGTCAATGCCCTGCTGTCCAAGAGCCTGGGCGAAAAGAATCAGGAGCGGGCCAACAAGACCGCCGAGAACGGCATCTTTCTGGCCCTGTGCAGCTTTGCCGTCTTCTTCCTCATCGGTCTCACCTGCATGAAACCCTACTTCTATGCGCAGACCAATGACGCGGAGATCGCCGAGCAGGGCATCCGCTACCTGACGGTCTGCTCGGTGTTCAGCCTGGGCCTGTTCCTGCAGACCATGAGCGAAAAGCTGCTGGCCGCCACCGGCCGCACCAACCTGAGCATGTGCAGCCAGCTCATCGGCGCGGTGACCAACATCGTGCTGGACCCCATCTTCATCTTCGGCTACTGCGGCGAGGCGCTGTCCGGCACCACCGGTGCCGCCGTGGCCACCGTCATCGGCCAGTTCTGCGGTGCAGGTGCCGCCATCTTCTTCAACCTGAAGAAGAACCCGGACATCCAGCTCAGCTGGCACGGCTTCCGCCCCAGCGGCGAGGCCATCAAGCGGATCTACGCCGTCGGCCTGCCCAGCATCGCCATGCAGTGCGTGGGCAGCATCATGACCTTCATGATGAACAAGATCCTCATGGCCTTCTCGGCCACCGCCGTTGCCGTGTTCGGCGTCTACTTCAAGCTGCAGAGCTTCGTGTTCATGCCCATCTTCGGCATGAACAACGGCATGGTGCCCATCATCAGCTACAACTACGGTGCCCGCAAGCCCGACCGGGTCAAAAAGACCATCAAACTGGCCATGTGCTACGCCGAGGGCATCATGTTCATCGGTTTCCTGCTGTTCCAGTTCGCACCGGACAAGCTGCTGGGCTTCTTCGCCGCCAGCGACGCCATGCTGGCCCTCGGCGTCCCGGCGCTGCGCACCATCTGCATCTCCTTCCTGCTGGCGGGCATGAGCGTCATCTTCTCCTCGTCGTTCCAGGCGCTGGGCAACGGCGTGTTCAGCCTGCTGGTCTCCGTCGGCCGTCAGCTGGTCGTCCTGATCCCCGCTGCCTGGCTGCTGAGCAAGACCGGGAACGTCAACATGGTCTGGTGGGCTTTCGTGATCGCGGAGGTTGTCAGCGTACTGATGTGCTTCGCCTTCTTCGCACACCTGAACAAGAAGGTCATCGAGCCGCTGTATCAGCCCGCCCCCGCCGTGGAGGAAGCCTGATCCCCGCAAATCCATTCACCTGAGAAAGGAACGTGACTGTTTTATGGGAAAGAAGTTGAAATGGAATCTGGTCCTCATGAGCCTGCTGTATCTGGGCCTGGGCATTTTTCTGCTGCTCAAGCCCACTACCGCCCTCAATGTGGTCTGCTGCGCCCTGGGCGGCGTGGTGCTGATCTGCGCTGCCGTGCAGCTGATCCGCTACTTTGCCGTGGAGCGCGGCATCTTCCAGAGCCAGCTGACCCTGATCTCCGGGCTGGTCTGCCTGGGGCTGGGCGCGTTCCTGATCTTCCGCAGTGACATCGTGATGCGCATCCTGCCCATCGTGTTCGGCCTGTTCGTCATCTTCGACAGCATCAGCCGGGTGCAGAATGCACTGGACCTGCGCCGCTGCGGCTACTCCAGCTGGAAAGGCTTCCTCCTGCTGCCGGTACTCAGCGTGGTGCTGGGCATCATCATGATCCTAAACCCCTTCGGCACAATGGAAACACTGGTCATGGCCATCGGCATCATCCTCATCGTGGAGGGTGCCATCAACCTGCTCAGCGCCCTGTACACCGTGGTGGCCCTGCGCCGCTTCGCCAAGCTCCACCCGGAGACCCAGTCCATGCTGGAGTCCCTCACCGGGCAGGACCTGAACGGGGACGGCGTCATCGCCCCGGATGTCGCCCATGCCGACGTGGAAGCTTCGGCCGTGGAGCTGGACCATGTGGACGAGAGCGCTGAGGTGGAGCAGGAAGACGGGGATGAGGAATAAAAACGCCCTCCGCTCTCCGGAAGAATTCAAAATCATCGCAAAAAGGATAAAAAGACTATGAACAAGTACGACCTCATCATCGTGGGCGCCGGCCCTGCCGGCATCTTCACCGCTGTGGAGCTGCTGCGCCACGGCAGCAAAAAAAAGATCCTGCTGGTGGAAAAAGGCAAGCCGGTGGAAAAGCGCCACTGCCCCAAGGCAGAGCTGGGCCACTGCGTCAACTGCCGCCCCACCTGCGCCATCACCACCGGCTTTTCCGGTGCAGGCGCTTTCTCCGACGGCAAGCTGAGCCTCTCCCATGAGGTGGGCGGCGACCTGCCCTCCCTCATCGGCGAGGAGTTCACCCAGGAGCTGATCGACTACACCGACAAGATCTACCTCGAGTTTGGTGCCGACCCCCATGTGGAGGGCATCTACACCGGCGAGGACATCAAGGAGATCCGCAAGAACGCCATCCACGCCGGCCTGAAGCTGGTGGACTGCCCCATCCGCCACTTGGGCACCGAAAAGGCCCAGCAGCTGTACCTGGCCATCCAGAACTATCTGGCCGACAACGGCGTGGAGATGCTCTTCTCCACCGAGTGCGAGAACATCATCCTGGAGAACGAGGAGTGCAAGGGCGTCCTCATCAAGGGACCCCATGACGCCGAGGCACAGCCTGTCTACGCCGATATCGTGGTCATCGGCACCGGCCGCCGGGGTGCCGACTGGCTGGAGAAGATCTGCGCCGAGCATCACATCGCCCACAAGCCCGGCACCGTGGACATCGGTGTCCGCGTGGAGTGCCGCAACGAGGTCATGGAAAAGGTGAACAAGGTGCTGTATGAGTCCAAGCTCATCGGCTATCCCAAGCCCTGGAAGAACAAGGTGCGCACCTTCTGCCAGAACCCCGGCGGTTTCGTGGCGCAGGAGAACTACGACAACGATCTGGCCGTGGTCAACGGCCACAGCTTCAAGGAGAAGAAGAGCGAGAACACCAACCTCGCCATCCTGGTCTCCCACAACTTCACCGAGCCCTTCAACCAGCCCATCGCCTACGCCCAGAAGGTGGGCGAGCTGACCAATATGCTGGGCGCAGGCCACATCATGGTGCAGCGCTACGGCGATATTCTGGACGGCAAGCGCACTTGGCAGAAGGAGCTGGCACAGTCCAACGTGAAGCCCACACTGAAGGACGCCGTAGCCGGTGATATCACCGCCGCCATGCCCTACCGCGCCATGACCAACATCATCGAGTTCATCAAGATGCTGGACATGGTGGTGCCCGGCTTTGCCGCCACCGAGACCCTGCTCTACAGCCCCGAGCTGAAATTTTACTCCAACAAGGTCAAAATGGACGAAAATCTGGACACCAACATCAAGGGCCTGCACTGCCTGGGCGACTCCTCCGGCTGGACCCGCGGCCTGATGATGGCTTCCGTCATGGGCGTCCTGATGGGCCGCAAGCTGGCCGAAAAGGAAGGCTGCTGATCCGTTTTTGCTTCCGATCCCTCTGTGCTGTACCGGCGCAGGGGGATTTTATGATGCAATTTTTTCTTTCCTTTTGGAGATCCTCAGGTTTTTTCTCCAAAATTTCCCAAATTCGATTGATTTTTTGCCCGAAACCCGATATACTATTCTCAGAATACTGTGCGTTGTGCCCAACACACAGCGCATTCGGGAGGTATTGCTATGCACGAATCCCCTGGAAGCGTCATCACGCAGCTTTGTTCCGGAATCCAGCTTTACAGCGCCGAACGGCGCATTGCGGACTGCATTCTTGCAGATGTAAAGCAGGCTTCCGTGGCCACCTCTGCCGAACTTGCCAAAGCAAGTCACTCGTCCGAGGCCACGGTCACACGGCTCTGCCATAAACTCGGATACGAAAATTATCGGACGTTCCAACTGGAGCTGGCACGGGACGTCCTGGAGCAGCAGGAGGCCGAAGCCCGGAAGAGCCTGGCCGCCGACCCGCTCCAGCAGGCATTGCGGGACCTGCAGACCAACCGTCAGGAAGAAGTCCAGGCCACCATCAACGCCCTGAACCTGCCCCAGCTGCGGCGGGTGCTGGCCATCCTGCGGGCCGCGGAGATCATCGAGATCGAAGCCACCGGCGCCAGTCTGCCCGTGGCCATAGATGCCTCACTGAAGCTGGGGTGTCTGGGCAAGCGCTGCATGACCAGCCCGGTGCCGGAAAAGGTACAGGCCTTCTCGGCCGCCCTGACCGAAAAGGACGTCCTGTTCCTGATCTCTTCCAACGGCCGCAGCGACCTTCTGGAATCCGCCGCCAAAGCCGCCCGGGGCAGCGGTGCCCCCGTGGTCCTCATCACCTGCGACAAGCGCTCCCCGCTGGCCGCACTGGCCGACCACACCCTGCTGGCTTCCAACCGCATCCAGCGGCTCTCCGCCGGGGATGTCCAGCCGTCCCAGCTTTCCGCCGCCCTGCTGGTGGAGGTGCTGTATTACCTGCTGCTGGGCGAATTCCACTGAACCGGACCTGAAAAAAGCGTGTGCTGCATTTTGTGCGGCACACGCTTTTTGCTTGCCCTCTCAGTCTCGCTGCCGCTCGCCAGCACCGGGTTGCGGCTCTCAGCAGTCATTTTGCTTCGTTTATGACTCGCTGGCCGCTGCCCCAACAACTCCTCGCTCAATCCGCCACTGGCGGTGATCGTCGTTGTTGCCCCCAAAGGGGGAGCCAAAGCAGAATCGACTTTACGAAGCACTGACGGGAATGTTTTTCTTTTCTTATGCGTTGAAAACGTACTTGTCCATCCGGCGGAAGGCTTCTTCGATGCGGGAACGGGGAGAAGCCAGGTTCATCCGCAGGTGGCAGGGGCCGAAGAACATCGTGCCGTCCTGGATGGCGACGCCCACATCCCAGCAGGCTTTCTCCACATCCTGGATGGTCTTGCCGTGGGCCTTGCACCAGTCGGTGCAGTCCACGAACAGCATGTAGGCGCCCTGGGGCTTGGAGACGGTGACGCCCTCAAAGTGCTTTTCGATGTAGTCGCAGGCAAAATCGATGTTGCCGGTCAACACCTCGCACAGCTCGTCCGCCCACTCGTAGCCCTCGGGCTTGTAGGCACCGATGAGGGCGTGCATGGACAGCACGTTCATCATGTTGTAGTGGCTCAGGCTGGACTCCTTGTCCATCCGGTCCCGCCACCAGTTGTTGTACACGATGTGGTAGCTGCCCACCAGACCGGCCAGGTTGAAGGTCTTGGAGGGGGCATAGAAGGCGGCGGTGCGCATCCGGGCATCCTCGCTCACCGACTGAGTGGGGGTGTGCTTGTGGCCGGAGAGGATGATGTCGGACCAGATCTCATCCGAGATCACATAGACATCGTACTTTTTGTACAGCTCCATGGCCTTTTCCAGCTCCCAGCGCTCCCACACGCGGCCGCAGGGGTTGTGGGGGCTGCACAGGATGGCGGCATGGATATGCTCCTCCTTCAGGTGCTTCTCCATATCCTCAAAATCCATCCGCCACACGCCGTTTTCGTCCTTGACCAGCGGGGTGTGGACAGCCTCGTAGCCGTTGTTCTTCAGGCTCATGGTGAAGCCGATGTAGGTCGGGCTGTGGATCAGGATCTTGTCGCCCTTGGAGCAGACACAGTTCAGCGCGCTGATGACACCGCCCAGCACACCGTTCTCGTAGCCGATGCACTCTTTGGTCAGGCCGGTGACACCGTTGCGCTTCTCGTGCCAGCGGATGATGGAATCGAAATATTCCTCCGTGGGGTTGAAATACCCGAACGCCGGGTGTTTCGTCCGCTCGATGATCTCTTCCTGGATGGTGGGCACGGTGGGGAAGTTCATGTCCGCCACCCACATGGGGATCGCGTCAAAGCCTTCCTTCGGGGCGGCGGGGGCAAAGCCGGTGCCCAGACCGTCCACCGCAATGGCATCCTTGCCGTGGCGGTCGATGATGGAGGTAAAATCGTATTTCATAATCTCGCTCCTTTTCAGAAAAATATTTCCGGAATCACCTTAACATATTTCCGGCCCGGGTGCAACCATCTGCCTGCAAATCGGAAAAATCGTGCGGAAAAAACACGAATTTTTACGGTACAGACCGCAAAAAAGGCCTCCCGTCCCGGAGGGGCGGAAAGCCTTTTTTCAGATCTCAGGATCAGCCCTCAATGAGTTCCACGGTCTTCATTTTGACCGGGGTGGTGGGCTTATCGTTCCAGTCGGTGCGGACGGAAGCGATCTTGTCCACGACATCCATGCCGGAGACCACCTTGCCGAAAGCGGCATACTGACCGTCCAGATGGGGAGCATCCTGGTGCATGATGAAGAACTGGCTGCCGGCGCTGTTGGGGTTCATGCTGCGGGCCATGCTGATGACGCCGCGGGTGTGCTTGAGGGGGTTGTTGACGCCGTTGGCGGCAAACTCGCCCTTGATGTTCCAGCCGGGGCCGCCGGTGCCGTTGCCCAGCGGGCAGCCGCCCTGGATCATAAAGCCGGGGATGACCCGGTGGAAGGTCAGGCCGTTATAGAAACCCTCGCTGACCAGCTTCTTGAAATTCTCACAGGTGATGGGGGCGACTTCCTCATTCAGCTCAATGTCGATGATGCCGCCGTCTTCCATAGTAATGCGAACCATAATGTTCCAATGCTCCTTCTAATCAGGCCCCTCGCCGGGGCGGTTCGGGCAGGGACGCCCTGTCCGTATCATTTTTATTATAGCATAGCTTTTGATAACTGCAACGTCCCAGTTGCAACGTTTTTGTAAATTCGGCAAAGCTGCGGGCCGCAGTTCCGGTTTATTCCATCTTCATCCGCTTTGTGATGAGCTGGCCGTTCTGGGTCGTGCCGTCCGAGATGTAGTACTTCCACTCGGTCGAGCCGTCCGCCATCAAATACTCCACCGCAAACACCTGTCCGGCCTGGATCTGGATCGGGTAATTGCTGGCCGGCAGGATCTCCCGGGGCGTCGGGAAGCTCTTGAAATCGTTGTAGGCGTCTTCCAGCCGCCAGAACTTCCGGCTCTGGTAGCCTTTCAGCATCGAAAGATCCTGCTCGCCGAAATAGGAGGCCGTATAGTTCTTTCCGTTGACTTCCAGCGTGTCGATCCGTTCCGGTTCCTGCGTCAGGTCTTCGGTATGGAGATGTTCCCCATAGTTCTCGCTCAACTGTTTTGCCATGCGAAAGTCCGAGTTCCTATACTCCGACTCCACAACATGTGTACTTCCATAGATACCCATGATACCGGTGCGGCGTACCGCTTCCAGCTCCTGATAGCTGCGCCGGAAGTTCTCCACCATCCGGTCCTCCCGGTATCGGACCGAAGACGCTTCATCCGTCGCCTTGATCTCATAGTACCGTTTGCCCTGTTCCATGTTTTCCTGCGCACGCCGGTACTCTTCGCTGTCCTTCTGCCCATTGGCTTCCAGATAGGCCAGATACCGCGGCCCGGTGCTTTCCCAGGTATGACCCACGTCGGTGCCGTGGAACACGGTCTCAGGATACCGCTCCTTGATCTGTTTCAGAAAATTCTTCTCGACCTCGGTGCCGCCTTCTGTGCCTTCCCAGTCCTTGAACTGCAGATCCAGCAATTCATCATCGTCGGCCTGCATCCACAGGTTCAGAAATTGTGCATCCGTATACGGGTATTCCATAAACAGATCCCGCATTCCTTTTTCGTAATACTCGCCCCAGATGGAAAGTTCCTTGTCGAGAATGCTCTGCTTGCTGTGCGTTTCTCCGTAGAGATAGATCTCGCCCTTCGGCCCGTTTGTCACATTGTTCCAGAACAGCCCCGCCAGCAGCGCCAGAATCAGCAGGATGGCAGCATATTTCCAGCGTCCGGTCTTTGTTTCCGTTTTCATTCCAATTCCTCTTTCATCTCGGTCATATCGGCCCAGAAGCGTTTGGGGCAGTGGGTCATGCGGCCTTTTTCGTTGTGGCGGGCCCTGATCTCCAGCGTTTTATAGAACTGCCGCCACAGGTCCTGAAACTGCTGCTCCCGCTCATCGGGCGGGGGCAGGGTCAGGGGCTCGGCCAGCTCCAGAAGCTGGGGCCGGTGGTCCTGATACAGCAGCACCGCCTGATGGACGGCATCGTAGATCATGAAGTTTTCCTCGGGGAAGCGGGCGCAGAAATGCCCCCGCAGCAGAGGCAGGATATAGTTTTTGGGGTGGATGACCGCCCCCAGCATCCCGTCATGGTCCTGAAAGCGGACAAAGCCCTGAAACTTGTCCACCTCCCAGTCCAGGCTCTTCTTCATTTCGTAGAGGGGTGCCACCACCGGGTGGCCCTGCCGCTGGACGGTGCCCGGCCCCAGTGCAAAGGCCAGATGCAGGAATCGGATGAGGAGAAGCTCCTTGTCCTCCCGGCCGGAGAGAAAATCCCGAGTGACGAGATATTCGGTCTCGGCCCCCAGTTTTTTCCGGAAGCTGGCAAACACCCGCTGCGCGGTCGCGTGGTCGGTGCTGATCTCCCGCACCGGGTAAAAGGTGGCTGTTTCCCTCTCCGGGGTCCAGACGGCGAAGGGCAGCTCGTGTTCCGCAAAACTCTCGTACACGCAGCAGAGGAACCCCTCGAAGCTTCCGTCGTAGAGGTAGACCACATCGGCGTCGTGGAGCTTCCGGGCGGGGTTCACAGCGCTCTGGCCAGACATTGCACGGCCTCCTCCCGGACCATCCGCTGGGCGGCCCGGGGCGGTACGCCCTGTTCCACCAGCCGGTCTACAGCGGGCGGGGTGAACATGCTCAGCTGCTCCACCCCGCCGCTGAACACATTGGGGTCGATCAGCGCCCGGGTGATGCGCTCACGTCCGGCGCTGCCCCGGCCCGGGTGCGCCCCCGCAAAGCCACAGCAGGTGATGAAGTACTGGGCCCGCTTGAGCACCACGCCCATCCGCTTGAGCTCGTCCAGCCCCAGCGACGCCTGTTTCCGGGCATGCCAGATGCGCCGGGCGCTCTTGGGGCCGATGCCCGGCACCCGCAGCAGCATCTCAAAGGGGGCGCGGTTCACGTCCACCGGAAACAGCCCGTAGTGCTGCACAGCCCAGTTGCACTTGGGGTCCAGATAGGGGTTAAAGCTCTGGTTCTGCTCGTCCAGGATCTCGTCGGCCCGGAACTGGTAGAATCGCAGCAGCCAGTCCGCCTGATAGAGCCGGTGTTCCCGCAGCAGGGGCGGTTTGGTGTCCAGCGCGGGCAGGCGGGTGTCCTCGGTGACCGGGATATAGGCCGAGTAGAACACCCGCTTCAGGCTGTATTTCCGGTACATTCCCTCGGTGAGCTTCAGGATCTGATAATCTGTCTCCGGCGAGGCCCCCACGATCATCTGGGTACTCTGGCCCGCCGGGGCAAATCGGGGTGCCCCGCGGTAAAGGGCCACGTCCTCCCGGTTGGCGGCCCCCTCCACCGCGATCTGTTTCATGGGGCGGAAGATGGAGTGCCGCCCCTTGTCCGGGGCCAGCAGATTCAGGCTTCGCTCGCTGGGCAGCTCCACGTTGACGCTGAGCCGGTCGGCCAGATAACCCAGCTGCTCCAGCAGCTCCGGGCTGGTGCCCGGGATGGCCTTGGCGTGGATATAGCCCCCGAAGCGGTATTCGCCCCGCAGCAGCCGCAGCACTGCCAGCATCCGCTCGGTGGTGTAGTCCGGGCTTACCAGCACGGCGCTGGACAGGAACAGCCCCTCGATGTAGTTCCGGCGGTAGAACTCCATGGTCAGCTCCGCCAGCTCCCGGGGCGTAAAGGTGGCCCGGGGCACATCGTTGGACTTCCGGTTGACGCAGTAGCTGCAGTCGAAGGAGCAGCAGTTGGTCATCAGCACCTTGAGCAGGCTGATGCAGCGGCCGTCCGCCGTAAAGGCATGGCAGCAGCCCGGGGCATAACAGCTGCCGATGCTGCCCGCCCGGGCGGTGCGGGAAGCACCGCTGGAGGTGCAGGCCACATCGTATTTTGCACTGTCGGCCAGAATGGTCAGCTTCTCCATCAGGGTCTGTTCCACGATCCTCTGCCTCCTTCCGGAATCAAAAAGGCTTCCCCGCGGGGAAGCCTTTTTCTTACCACTTTGCTTTGGTCTCCACCACACGGCCTGCGATGTGCAGGCGGTTGAGTTCTTCGCCCTTGATGACCAGCTCCTTGTAGGCCGGGTTGAAGGGCTGCAGCACCACACAATTGCCCCGCTGCAGATAGCGCTTCAGGGTGCCCTCGCCCTCGTCGCCGTAGATCAGGACCCCCAGGTCGCCGTTTTCCAGCGTGTCCTGCCGGTGGACCAGGGCCAGGTCGCCGTCATGGATGCGGGGCTCCATGCTGTCGCCGCGCACCACCAGATAGAAGTAGCTGGAGGGGTCTTTTACCTGCGCATACTCCTTGCCGTAATCCTCTTCAAAGGCCAGTGCGCCGTAGCCGGCCTTCACTGTGCCGATGACCGGGATCAGGCTGTAAACGTAACTGCCAAAGAAGCGTTCCTCGGTCTGGCCCTCCGCAGCAGGGTCGAACAGCCCCAGCAGATAATCGGCTGTGGTGTCCAGGATCTCCGCCAGCTTTGCCACGGTGGCAGGGTCCGGAGAGCTCTTCCCGCTCTCCCACTTGCCCACGGCCTGCTGGGTGACCCCCAGGATCGAGGCGAGTTCCGCCTGGCTCATGTGCTTTTGCTTGCGGCATTGCCGCAGCAGCTCCGGAAACGACATAGTTCAACACTCCTCTGCTTGTACCGGTACAGTCGGGTTTCATCCGAATTTATTATACAACAAAAAGATGTTTCCGTAAAGAGGGAATCCGCCATTTCCCCAAAAGAAAGTTGTCGCTTCGCAAAATCCGGCCGCCTCCGCACCGAAATTTTCATTTTAGGGTTGACAGAACGCCGGAAATCTGGTAAATTAAATAAGCATTCGGTACGGCGTGTGCGAGTGCCCACGAGGAGAGATGTCCGAGTGGTTTAAGGAAGCAGTCTTGAAAACTGCCGTGCGGCAACGCACCGTGGGTTCGAATCCCACTCTCTCCGCCATTTTTTTGAATCAGTGTAACACACTTTGCTCTGGAGTAGTACTCAAGAGGCCGAAGAGGCGCCCCTGCTAAGGGCGTAGGTCGTCTAAACAACGGCGCGAGGGTTCAAATCCCTCCTACTCCGCCAAGAAAAAGCTCGATGATTCTTTGAAATCACCGGGCTTTTTCCATTTTTGCGCACAAAGAGGCGGGGCCCGGCAGCCCCGCCTCTTCCTTTATCAAGCTCACAGGATCAGATTGGTCACGCAGCCCAGCACCAGCAGGTGGACCGGGTAGAACAGGTAGTAGGCCCACTGCTCCCAGCGGGCGCAGCGGCCCCGCTGGCCGTTATAGAACCACACCGGCACAAAGGCCAGGGGTGCCGGAAGCTCGTAGCAGACCAGCAGCGCGCCCCACAGGCACTGCAGTTTCCGGGAGGAGCGCACCATGTACAGGACTAAAATCAGGCCCACGCCCACCGCACCGTAATCCGTCTGAAGGGCTTCCGCGATCAGGGCGCAGCCCAGCGCCGGCGCGGTGCCCAGCAGGGTGCGGCCCCCGTCGCTGCCGGAAAAATGCCGCAGGCAGGCCATGCCCAGCAGCCCCAGAAGCAGGGTGAAGTAGACATTCTGGTGTCCCCAATAAAAAGGGATGCGGTAAAAGGCCCAGTCGAAGGGCAGCTCGCTGACCAGTGCGAACACCAGCATCCGGCCCATGTATTTTTTCACGTTCCGGGTGTGCAGGAAGCCCTCCACCAGCAGAAAGCAGTAAATGGGGAAGGCCAGCCGCCCCGCCCAGCGCAGGATGCGGTACAGCCAGTACCACCGGGGCGGCATGAGCCCATCCGGGAACAGCCCTCCGTAGATGCAGGAGGCTCCGATATGATCCAGCAGCATGCTCAGGCAGGCCAGCCGTTTCAGAGCCGTGCCGCTGAGGCCGTTTTCCTTGATTTTTTCTTCCATTCCGGTTCCTTTCTCCGTTTTCCGGTTTTTGCATTTCTTCGCACCCTTCTGCAAAAAAGGGGCTTTCCGGGCGCATTTTTAGTGGAATATCCAAAATTGCGTTCCGGACGCTTGACAAAGGCGGTGCAGGATAGTACACTCAAAAAGAAAATTGAACTACATCACAGGTAAGATGAAAAAGATTCACAGAAGATCGGGCGTCTCCGAACCGAAAAAAAGGAAGGAGGCATGGGTATGACGCTGTTTTCCTATGAGATTTTTGATGCGGTCGCACGGCAGGGCAGCTTTAACAAAGCGGCACAGCAGCTGCACCTGACCCCCTCGGCCATCAGCCACGCCATCGCTGTTATGGAGGCGGAGCTGGGCTTCACCTTATTCAACCGCGGCAAGAACGGCGTTACTATGACCAGCTACGGCGCATCGCTGTACCCCTCCATCCGGGCGGTGCTGAACAGCGACGAGGCACTGCAGCAGAGCATTGCCCGCCTGAACGGACTGGAAAAGGGCAAAGTCAAACTGGGCGTTTTCAACTCGGTCTGCGCCGGGCTGCTGCCCAACATCCTCAAGACCTTCATGGCCCACTACCCGCAGATCGAAGTGGAGGTCTATCAGGGCACCTACGACGATGTCAAGGAGTGGCTGCGCACCGGTCAGGTGGATATGGCCTTCCTGTCCAACAACTGCCGGGATGAATTCACCCTCACCGAGCTGTTCCATGAGCCGCTGCTCTGCATCACCCCCATGGACTGGCCCGAACCCCCGGGAGGGGTGATGACCCCCGCCCTGATGAACGGGCAGAACTTCGTCGTCCAGTGGGATGCCACCGACGCCGAGATGCGCCAGTTCCTCAAGAAATACTCCATTGCCACCGAGCGGCGCTGCCACGTCATCGACGATCAGTCCAACATCGCCATGGTGGAAGCCGGTCTGGGCATCTCCATCATGCCCCGGATGCTGCTGCGCAACTGCACCGCCGCCGTCAAGATCTACCCCATCGAGCCCGAAGAGGACCGGGTGGTGGGTCTGGCCGTCCAGCGGCCCACGGCCATGGCACCCGCCGTGGAACAGATGTTCCACCACATTGTGGAGTGCTGCAAGGATCTGGACTGAACAACAGTGTAACATAACGGGCCGGTGTGTGCAACACCGGCCCGTTTCTGCATTGTATCCGGGACAAAAATACGGTATACTATCCGCAGGATGAGAAATCATGTCTGTTATGAGAGCAAATGAGGTAAGACCATGAAACGAAGAACGTTCTGCCGGGCAATGGGGCTGGCAATGGGTACGGCCCTGCTGCCGGTCTCCGCCGCTGCGGCGCAGCCCGAACCGATCGGGCGCAGTGTCCCGGACGGCATCTACCGCCTGTCCTTCCGCAGCGATCTGAGTTCCTGTGATCTTTCGCACGATTATTCCTATTCGGACACCTTTTTCTCCCACTCCGCCCTGCAGTATGACCACGCGCTGGCGCTGGCCACCCTGGGCATGGTCACGGCGGCGGGCAACACCGCCGCAAGCGATGCCCATTACTGGGTCAACGGCTCGGTCGGGCGGGAGGCCAACATTGCCGCCGCCTACGAGACCCTCGGCTTCGGGAAGGCACGGTTCTTCCACTACGATCTGGACACCGGTGCCGCCGGGGACTGGGTGGGCTACTCCATGGCCTGCAAGACCCTGACCGACGGGGACACCCGGCAGACCCTCGTGGCCCTGATGCTGCGGGGCTCCGGCTACGGCGGCGAGTGGGCCAGCAACTTCCACATCGGCTCCGGCAGCGCCCATACCGGCTTCGTGACGCCGGTGGCGGAGGTGTTCGCTTCACTCAAAGCCTACCTGCAGGAGCTAAGCACCGTCGGCTGCAGCGGCGAGATCAAGCTCTGGCTGGGCGGGTACAGCCGGGGAGCCATCGTGGCAAATCTCCTTGCCGCCAAGATCGGCCAGGAACTGCCGCAGCTCCGGCAGGAGAACCTCTTTGCCTACTGCTTTGCCGCCCCTGCGGCCCTGACCGCCTCCGACCGGTCCGACCTGCAGCAGGACTTCGACTCCAACCACACCGCCGGGGGCACCCTGCGCAGCAGCTGGTCCCGGAGCAACATCTTCTGCCTGCTTTCCAGCGGCGATGTGGTCACCCGGGTGATGCCCTCCGACTGGGGGTATCACCGCAACGGCTGCGACCGCTTTCTGCCCGCCACCCGGAACCGGGAGGAGCTGGCCGATCTGGACGCCCTGGGGGCACAGATCGGGTCGGTCCCGCTGGAATTCAGCAGCCTTGCCACCGCCGAGGACACCACCCAGCTGATCGACATCATAGAGCAGTTCTGCGGCTCCCTGGAGAATTTCCACGAGAAATACGAGGCCGCCATCATGGACATGATCCAGTGCGCCTTCCTCCGCTCGGAGAGCGAGGTGGTGGACGGAAAGATCCTGACGGATGCCGAGATCGTGGACCGGGTGCGGAGCCTGGACAACATCCACCAGTTCAGCTACTGGAAGATCGTCCGCTGCGTCTGGGCCGCCTCCACCATGAGCCGCCCCATTCTGGAGCGCTACGGCCAGAACGTCCCCCTGCAGGCCCGGCAGATCGTCATCCCGGTGCTGGCGGTGGGCCTGTGCTACGGCATCGAATCCGACGTGGTCAAGGTGGTGGCCCAGTACATCGTCCGGCTGGTCGCCATGCGGGGCGAGCCGGACAGCGTCCTGCGCTCCGCCTACTGCCACCACCCCGAGAACTATATCCTCCTGATGGAGTACTACACCCCGGAGGAACACGGCATGGAACCCTTTACCCGGGCATAACAGAAGCTCCCGGTCTTTACCGCACTGCGGCAGGACCGGGAGCTTTTTTACGATCTGATTTGGATTTTACTTGTTCAGCATCTCGTGGGCCGTCTTGCAGATGGTGGCGGCGTCGAGGCCGTACTTCTTCAGCAGATCCCAGGCCGGACCGGAGCAGCCGAACTTGTCCTGTACACCCACACGGCGGACCGGGGTGGGCAGCTTCTCGCTGAGGACGGCGCAGACCGCCTCCCCCAGACCGCCGATGATGCTGTGTTCCTCGGCGGTGATGACCTTGCCGCACTCTTTAGCAGCCTTCAGGACGATCTCCTCGTCCAGCGGCTTGATGGTGTGGATGTTGATGACCCGGGCGTGGATGCCCTCGGCAGCCAGCTGCTCGGCAGCCAGCCGTGCCTCGTTGACCATCAGGCCGGTGGCGATGATGGCGATATCATTGCCCTCGGTGATCTGCTCGCCCTTGCCCAGCTCAAAATGGTAGTTGGCCTCATCGTGGAACACAGGCACTGCCAGACGGCCGAAGCGCAGGTAAACGGGGCCCTGCATGGCATAAGCGGCACGGACAGCGGCGCGGGCCTCCACATCGTCGGCAGGGCAGATGACCGTCATGCCGGGCAGGCTGCGCATGAGGGCGAAGTCCTCGCAGCACTGGTGGGAAGCACCGTCTTCGCCCACGGAGATGCCGCCGTGGGTGGCGCCGATCTTGACGTTCAGGCGGGGATAGGCGATGGAGTTGCGGATCTGCTCAAAGGCACGGCCCGCAGCAAACATGGCAAAGCTGGAAACAAAGGGGACATAGCCCATGGTGGACAGGCCGGCCGCCACGCCCATCATGTTGGCCTCGGCGATGCCGCAGTCAAAGTGGCGGTCCGGGTAAGCCTTGCGGAACATACCGGTCTTGGTGGCAGCTGCCAGATCGGCATCCAGCACCACCAGGTCATCATGACCCTCGGCAGCCAGCTCCTTCAGGGTGTTGCCGTAGCTGTCACGGGTCGCGATCTTCTTAACATCTGCCATCTTACTTGTCCTCCTCTTCCAGCGCGGCATAAGCTGCGTTCAGCTCCTGCATGGCCACAGCATACTCTTCATCGTTGGGGCCCTTGCCGTGCCAGTCGCAGGCATTCTCCATAAAGGAGACACCCTTGCCCTTGACGGTGTCCAGGATGATGCAGGTGGGCTTTTCGTTCTCGGCGTGGAAGGCCTGCACGGCGCGCTCGATGGCGTCGTAGTCGTGGCCGTCGATGGTCAGCACATTGAAATTGAAAGCTTTCAGCTTTTCCTCCAGCGGGGCGCTGTTCATGACCGTCTCGGTGGTGCCATCGATCTGCAGATGGTTCCGGTCCAGCATCACGCAGAGGTTGGACAGGTGATAGTGGGAAGCAAACATGAAGGCCTCCCAGCATTCGCCCTCTTCCACCTCGCCGTCGCCCAGGATGGCGTAGACGCTGACCGGCTTCCCGGCGTACTTTGCGCCCAGCGCCATGCCGCAGGCTGCGGAGACGCCCTGACCCAGGCTGCCGGTGGACATATCCACGCCCGGCACACTGTTCATGTTGGGGTGGCCCTGCAGATAGCTGCCGATCTTGCGCAGGGTCTTCAGATCCTCCACCGGGAAATAGCCGCGCTCGGCCAGCGCCGCATACAGCGCCGGGGCCGCATGGCCCTTGGAGAGGACCAGACGGTCACGGTCCGGGTCTTTCGGGTTCTGGGGGTCCACCTTCAGATCCACAAAATAGAGGTACGACAGCACCTCGGCGATATCCAGACTGCCGCCCGGATGCCCGCACTTTGCGCTGTGCGTCCCCTCGATCACGCCCATGCGGATGTGGCAGGCGTGCTTTGCCAGTGTAAGCTTTTCTGCATTTGTCATGATGGTCCTCCCGTATGAACCTCAGCGTTTGCATCGGATTTTGCGCGTACCCGGCCCTCTGCGGCCCGGGTCCACTATTTTTCAAGTCTATATTATCTATTCTATGCAAAAACGTCAAGCTTCTTTCGTCAAAATGTACATCACTTGGCAAAATCGGTTCCAAACGCGGCGCTTTTTGGTGAAATTGCAGGGCAAGGCATCTTTTCCCTATCCTTGACACCCTCCCTCCCATCTGCTATACTTTTTTCACAATTCCCGGCAGGAAGCCGGGAGCGGGGCCGAAGCCCTTTTTCACCGCAGAAAACCATTTTGATCAGACACCATGAAGGGGTCTGCCGCTGGTGCGCATGCCAGCGGCGGGCCCCTTTTTTGTCTGCCCTTACAGGAGGAATCACCCATGAACACCAAAACGAGATCCCGCACCCATCAGCTGGTCCTGGCCGCGCTGTTTCTGGCGCTGGCCTTTGTGCTGCCCATGATCACCGGCCATGTGCCCCAGATCGGCAATATGCTCTGCCCCATGCACTTTCCGGTGCTGCTGGCCGGTTTTGTGCTGGGCGGCCCCTGGGGCCTTGCGCTGGGCTTCATCGCCCCGCTGCTGCGCTCGGTGCTGTTCGGGATGCCCCCGATGTACCCCATCGCCATCTCCATGGCCTTTGAGCTGGCTGCTTACGGGCTGGTCTCCGGGCTGGTTTGGCACCGTGTGAAGCACACCCTGCCCATGATGTACGCTGCCCTCGTGTCCGCCATGGTGGCAGGCCGTCTGGTATGGGGTGCTGTCCGGTTCGTGCTGGCCGGTCTCAGCGGCACGGCCTTCCCCTTCAGTGCATTCCTGTCCGGTGCCCTGCTGACCGCTGTGCCCGGCATCATCGCACAGCTGATCCTGATCCCGCTGATCCTGTCCGCCCTGCAGAAGGCAAAGTGGATGGACTGACCCGCGCCGGATCTGCCAGAACAAAAAGCGCCCGGGACCTGTCTGCCGTTTCAGCAGAAGGCCCCGGGCGCTTTCCCGTTTTTCAGGATGCTGTGATCCTCAGATCACTTGTTGTTCTTGTTGCTCTCGCTGTTCTTGTTCAGCAGCTCAGACAGGAAGTACATGCCGACCATGGCGTTGTCGCCGCCCTCGGACAGGCTCAGGTAAGCATCGATCATGGTGTTGTCGTTCATAGAAACATTCTGGTTCATCATAGTAAGTATCCTCCGTTATATCAAAAACTGATTGTCATAATTTCCCGGGTGCCGCCCCTCTACTGGCGGCCGCCCATCTGTATCACTCCATGCGCTCTTCGCTTGGAATGGCCATATTATGCCATCCCATTATGAAGGATTATTATAAATTATATGAACTTTTTGTGAACTCGGAATCAATTTTTTAACGATGTGACGCAATTTGTAAAATCAGCACAAAAAGTTTTTCCGTGTTGGATGATTTCTTGTATACATGGATGACGGCCTTTTTGCATGGAAATTTTTTTCATTTTTCGAAAAACGGGCAGCAAAAAAGGAGAGCCGGATCGGCTCTCCTCACAGATGCTTTTGGGGGTCATTTCTTGCCGCCCAGGAACTCCGGCAGGGGTTTGCCCTGCTTGATCCACTGGTGATACTCGGCGGTGGCGGCGAACTCCACATCTCCGGCAGAGTTCAGTGCGGTCTCCACCGAATCCTGCACCACGCCGATGATGAAGCCGACGCCCACCACCTGCATGGCGACATCGTTGGAGATGCCGAACAGGGAGCAGGCCATGGGGATCAGCAGCAGGGAACCGCCGGCCACGCCGGAGGCACCGCAGGCACCCAGAGCGCTCATGACCGACAGGACGATGGCCGCAGGCAGGGACACCTTGATGCCCAGCGTGTTGGCGGCCGCCAGCGTCATGATGGTGATGGTGATGGCGGCACCGTCCATATTGATGGTGGCACCCAGCGGGATGGAGACGGAATACATATCCTTATCCAGACCCAGCTTCTCACACAGGTCCATGTTCACCGGGATGTTGGCCGCCGAGCTGCGGGTGAAGAAGGCCGTCAGGCCGGACTCGCGCAGGCAGCGGAACACCAGCGGATACGGATTGCAGTGCAGATAGATAAAGATGATGAAGGGGGAGACCACCAGCGCCATGAACAGCATCGTGCCCACCAGCAGCAGGAGCAGCTTGCCGTACTGGGTGAAGATGGACAGGCCGTTGCTGGACACGTTGGTGTAGACCAGACCCATGATGCCGAAGGGTGCCAGATTGATGATCCAGCGGACGATCTGGGAGACCGAATCCGCCGTGTTGGCCAGGAACAGCTTGGTGCTGTCGGCACCGTACTTTTTCATGGCCAGACCGAACAGGCAGGCCCAGAACAGGATGCCGATGTAGTTGCCGCTCATCAGGGCGCTGACGGGATTGGCCACAAAGTTGGTGAGCAGAGTGTTCATCACCTCGCCCAGACCCTGGGGCACCACCTCAGACTCTGCCGCCTCGGCCAGAACGATGCTCTGGGAGAACATAAAACTGGTGATGGCTGCAATGGCCGCCGCCAGGAAGGTGGTCAGCATATACAGCCAGATGACCGTGCCGAACCGGCGGTCCAGCCGGGAGGAACCCTGTGCCAGCGCGCTGGACACGATGACGAACACCAGCACCGGCGCAATGCCCTTCAGGGCACCCACGAACAGGTTGCCGAATTCTTCCACCCAGCCTGCACCGGGCACGGTAAGTGCCAGCACCGCACCGACCACAAGGCCGATGACGATGCGCAGGATCAGGCTGGTGGCGTTGTACTTTGCCGCAGCCGCTTTCAACGTCTTCATAACTTTTCTACTCCTCTACCCATATTGTACGCTATGCGCACACAGATTTTCCCATTTCTCTACATGGAACAATTAGGATTATAGCCTCTCGCGGCCAAAAAGTCAAATTTTTCGCCCCATTTTTTGGTTTTTCATCTGTAAGTGTACTGACACGAACTTTTTTCGCTGTTCTTGCAATGCGGACAGTTTGGCAAAAAGGAACGGGCTGCCGCACAAGAATCCGTGCGCCAGCCCGTTTTTCTTCGGGAACTCAGTCCAGATAATGTACTTTTCCGTCTGCAAAGCCCGCAATGCCCATGCCGGGGGCATCGGAGACGGTGATGTTCTTTTCGGCAAAGACGGCACCGCCGAGGATGTGATCCTCACTGCACAGCACCGGCCCGTCCAGATCGATCTTGGTGATGATCTTCTTTGCACAGGCCAGCTCCACTGCCGCGTTCACCGAGATCTTGGCTTCCAGCATACAGCCGATCATGCACTCGACGCCGTAGACCTCAGCGGCAGAGGCGATGCGCAGGGCGTTGGTGATGCCGCCGCACTTCATCAGCTTGATGTTCACCAGATCCGCCGCGCCGGTCTGCATGATCTTCAGCGCATCCGCCGGGCTGAACACGCTCTCGTCGGCCAGCACCGGCACATCGGCATGGCGGGTGACATACTGCATTCCTTCCAGATCCGCAGCAGGCACCGGCTGCTCCACGAACTCGATGTCCAGCCCCTTGTCCTGCATCTGATTCAGGATGCGGACCGCCTGCTTGGCGTTCCACGCCTGGTTGGCATCGATGCGGATGCAGACCCCGTTGCCCACGGCCCCGCGCACGGCGGCCAGCCGGGCCACGTCCAGCTCCGGGTCAACGCCCACCTTCACCTTGAGGCAG
Organism: uncultured Faecalibacterium sp.; assembly: GCA_934526125.1. Taxonomy (GTDB): domain Bacteria; phylum Bacillota; class Clostridia; order Oscillospirales; family Ruminococcaceae; genus Faecalibacterium. The sequence continues at coordinate 29,841 of CAKSZU010000004.1, forward strand.
TCGTAGCCCCGGGCCACAGCTGTGCGGGCGTCCCGGGCCATCTCCTCGGGGGAGTTGACACTGATAGTGATGTCGGTGACGATGTTCTTCCGCGCACCGCCCAGCATCCGGTAGACCGGGACGTTGTATTTCTGCCCCAGCAGGTCCCACAGTGCCATATCCACAGCAGCCTTGGCGCTGGTGTTGTGGACAAGGGCCTTCTGCACCGCCGCCGTCAGGTCCTCGAACTCGTCCAGATCCCGCCCGAGAATCGCCGGGGCGATGTGGTCCCGGATCGCCCCGAGGATCGCCCCGGTGGTGTCGCCGGTGATGACCCCGGTAGGCGGCGCTTCGCCGTAGCCCACGGCTCCGGTGTCGGTGTGAAGCTCCACCACCACGTCTTCCACGCTGTTCACCGTGCGCAGCGCCGTCTTGAACGGCACCCGCAGCGGGGTCGAAATGCGGCCCAGCCGCACCTGTGTGATCTTCATGTTCCCATCCTCCCTTTGTACGGTTTGCTTTCCAGTTGTATTATAGAACGATTGACCGGAGATAGCAAGAGAGGGCTTCCCGCCGCCCGCCCCCCTTTTTCTGTCAATCCGATCCAAAATTTCCTTCAAAATTGTGAGTATTCACAAATTTTCTTATTTTCCTTGACTTTTAATAGGGGGGGGGGTATAGAATTCAATTTATCAAAAACCAGTCTTCGGATTTCGTACAAAGGCAAAGCAGCCGAAAGGCTGTGACGCAAAGCGAAAGGGCCTGTAACATGGCAGTCAGCTGTACCTTCAGCTCATCCCGGATGAGCTGGCCGCACGATGACGAACTGAACGTCGCTTCTGTATGCTGATACAGGGCGGCGTTATATTTTTGGGGCTCCGCTCCCGGGTCTGGCAGTAAAAAGGAGGATTTTTATGAAAAAGCGATTCCTCAGCATGATCCTTGCCCTCAGTATGCTCCTGGCCTTTCTGCCCGCCGGGGCTCTCCCGGCATTTGCGGCATCCGATCCCACTGCATCGGACGGGACTTATTCCTATTCTTACACCGAAAACGCAGATGGGACCCTGACCATCACCGCCTTCCTCGGCACTGCAGAACAGCTGGCCGGCAATGACTATACCGTCACCATCCCGACTGAACTGGACGGCAAACCGGTATCCGTGATCGGACAATACGCCTTTGGATCTGGAACAAAATATATCAAAGACGGAGAAATCGTTTCCATTCCCAATGAAGACAACCACAAGAAGGTTCAAAAAGTCATTATCCCATACGGCATTCTTTCCATTGAAGACGGTGCCTTTTATAATAGCACCTCTCTGAAGGAAATTTCCATTGCGGACAGCGTAACAAAAATTGGTTTCGGTGCCTTTTACTCCTGCTCTGCTTTGAAAAGCATCACCATTCCGGGAAGTGTAACAAGTATTGGGTCAAGTGCTTTCGCATCTTGTACTCTTCTCGAAAATGCAACCTTGTCAAACGGCATTAAATCCACTGGACAAGGTGCATTCCAGGGCTGTAAAAATCTGTCCTCTGTTTCCTTGGCGGACACTCTGACTTCGATTGGTTCTTACGCATTCTATGGATGCGCACAGCTATCTTCCATCTCTCTCCCGGACACTCTGACTTCGATCAGCGCATATACATTTGCCGAGTGTGACAATTTGGCTTCCGTCTCTCTTCCGCAGAATCTGACATCGATTGGCGATTACGCATTTTATAAGTGCAGATGGAAGCTCACTGGTATCACGGTTCCTGACACGGTCGAAACGATCGGCGCACATGCTTTTGATGATTGCTTCAGACTCTCCAGCATCGATTTGAAGAATACCGCCATCACTTCAATCAGTGATTATGCTTTCATCAGTTGTATCGATCTGAAAAACATTTCCCTTCCGAAAGATCTCACCTCCATCGGGGATTATGCTTTCTCGGGTGCCGGATTAGTTGCTATCGATCTTCCGGACACTGTCACCTCCATCGGAAAACATGCCTTTTCCGGTTGTTCTTATTTGACTTCTGTCACCATCCCTGACAAGATTACAACTCTTTCCGCTTATAGTTTTACTGGGACCAGCAGCCTTAAATCGCTCTCACTTCCGGCAGGGCTTACCAAAATTGAAGAGGGAGCTTTTCTTCAATCCCACATTCGTGACTATGAAGGTACGACCATCTACTATAACGGTAACAAGGCTTGCCTTGAAGCGTTGATTACAAACTCCAACGGTCAGCTAGACCGCCCCAGATTGAACGAATATGGTCTTGTCTACCGCTGCAACGTGAACTTCCGGACGCAGGACGGAGATCTGATCAAGACGGTCCCGGTTTACAGCACCATGGATGTCAAACAGGATGACATTCCGGTCGATGCCTCCGGCACCGCAAGCACCTGGTATCTGGACAAGGAAATGACCCAGAGCTTTGACCCCGCCAATACCAACAGACAGATCACCGATGACCTCGACCTTTACACCGCATGGACCGCCAGCGCAAAGACCGGCACCCTGACCGTGACAAACGGCAGTTTTACTTACGAGAAGCAGGACGGTGAGGAAGTCACCGGTAAGACCGGCGAGATTCCGGTCGGTACTCTCGTGACAGTCTCCTTTGATAAGGATGCCTTTGCCGACAGCGGCCTTACCTTCGACCATTGGGACATCAAGGGACTGAAAGATCCCACCGCCTACAACAAGATGGAAAAGTTCACCTTTGAAATGCCCGAGTCCGCTGTGACCCTGGAAGGGATGTCCCGGGATTCCAGCATTGATGACGGCCCGGATCTCCTCGGCACGGCCGCTATCATCGGCACTGCTGTGGTCGGCACAGCCATTCTGGCCTATCAGGGCCACCAGCTGGGCACCGAACTCTATCTGACTTACCTGCTGCCCAGTGGTGCCGTCATCCCGCAAAACCGCATCCAGCTGGCCATGCTGCTGTGGCAGGATGCCGGGGACCCTGCACCTGCCGCTGAACCCGCTTACAGCGACATCGATGCCGATGACACCGATGCGCAGAATGCCGCTCAGTGGGCCGTGGAAAACGAGCTGATGGAGCTGCCGGATGCCGACAACACTCCCGACCAGTTCGACCCCTGCGCCGCCGTCTCCACCGTGGATGTCATCCATGCGTGGAAGAAGGCACAGAGCGTGAAGCAGGGGTAAACGACCTTGCCCTCTCAGTCAAAGCCTGACGGCTTTACCAGCTCCCCCAAAGGGGGAGCCAAGGGCGGCCCGGCCTTTTGCTGGAGCTGACCTCGTAGATGCGTTGGCTCTCCCCTTGGGAGAGCTGGCGCGAAGCGCCTGAGAGGGCTATTTAATTCGCCATCTCCTTATAAAATATCCCAAGAACCGGCAATGCCGCTCCTGACTCTCACGAGCCGGGGGCGGCATTGTTGGTTTTCTTCTATAGTTTTACGGCCGCGCCGCTCACTCCTGCCCCAGAGGCAGGGTCATGGACATTTTCTGGTAGGCGATGCGGGGGGTGCCGTCGGCCACATGGATGATGCCGCATTTCGTGAAGCCGTTTTTCTCCAGAAGGTGCCGCATGATCTTGTTGTCGGCGTGGGTGTCGGCCCGCAGGCTCTCGCAGTGTTCCAGACACCAGGTGATGACCTCGGCGGCCACGCCGGGGCGGCGGCCTGCCGACGCCAGCCGGTGGATGGTGCCGTAGGGCAGGGTATCGTTGAGCCACTTGCCGTCCTCAATTCTGGCATAGGTGGGGTCCGGGCCCAGGATAAAGGTAAACACGCCTTCCAGCTCGCCGTTGATGAGGTACAGGAACAGCCGGTTCGAGTCGATATCCTCTTCCAGCAGCTCCTGCGGCGGGAAATTGCTGCCCCACTGGGTCGGGTTGCCGGAATCCGCCATGGCCTTCCGGGCATGGGCATAAATCTTCAGGATCTCGTCCAGATCAGAGCGTCTTGCTCCACGAAACATCGTCATCCACCCTCTCTTCGGGCGCCTTACAGACCCGCGCCCCATGTTCTTGTTCTCACTTACTATATCACAATCCGGCCCCGAATTCCAGTTTTTGCCCCTGCGCACAAAAAGAAAGGCGCGCCGCCGCAGCGTTTGTGCGGCAGTGCGTCTTTTTGGCTTGCGATGCAGATGGGGCAGCGGGTCATGCGCTGCGCCGCTGGGCGCGGGCACGGCGGTACTCCCGGGGGCTCTGGCCGTACCGCTCGTGGAACAGGCGGTAGAAGTAGCTGGTGTTCTCATAGCCCACCTGGGTGATGATCTGCTGGATGTTCAGATCACTGCGGCGCAGCAGCCGGGCGGCGGTCTCCATCCGGTGCTTCTGGAGCAGCTCCTTATAGGTCTTGCCGGTCTGGGCGCGGACGCACTCGCTGACATAGGCCAGCGAGACGCCGTAGGTGCGGGCCACGTTGGAAAGGCTCGCCTCGCGGTAATTCTGGGTGATCTCCTGTAAAGCCGCCTGGACCAGCGCCTCCCGGCTGACCGTTTCGCCGCGCGCTTCCAGCGGGAAATTTTTGATCTGTGCCATACGAGTAAAATCCTCCGTTGCGGCGCGGCGGGCGGGGGACAGGGGGATGTGCCGGACACCCGCCGCAGCCAGTTCAGCAGGCTTTCTTTGGAAGCCTCTCTGCCTATAATACGGATCTGCGCCCGGGATCATTGCAGGCGGATCAAAAATTTTATAAAAAAAGAGCCGCCGCAAGCGTCCCGCTTACAGCAGCCCTTTCAGGAGAAGTGAGGAAAACAGAATCAGAACATGTTCTCGTTGTGATAGCGTCCGGTGCGGATAAACTCCACCCACTCGGCCAGATTGACCGCGTGGTCGCCGATCCGCTCCAGATATTTGATGACCATCAGCAGGTCCAGGGCGGCATCCACCTTGGCCGGGTCGGCGGCGATCTCTTCCGCCAGGGTATGCTTGATGGCGTTGAAGTCGTAGTCCACCTCATCGTCGGCGGCGATCACCTTCAGGGCGGCGGACTCGTCCTCGCCGGTCAGGGCGGCAAGGGCATCCTCGATCATCTTGTGGGCTTTCTGGCCCATCCGGATGGCCTGGCTGACCGCCGGGTCCCCGGCCTTGCGCACCGAGACCAGGTGGGGGATGATCTCCGCGATGTCGGCGGCATGGTCGCCGATCCGCTCGATGTCGGTGACCACCTTCATGGCCGTGGAGATGCGGCGCAGGTCCCCGGCCACCGGCTGCTGGCGCAGCAGCAGGGTCATGCAGCGGTGCTCGATGTCCCGCTCCATATTGTTGATCCGGCCGTCCCCCTTGACGACGGCGGCAGCGGCGTCCGCGTCGGCGGTGCAGAGCGCCTCCAGGGCATCCTCCACGGCATCGGCCGAGTTCCGGCCCATCTCGCTGAGGGCGGCCTTGAGGGCAGCCAGATCGGATTCGTATTGCGTACGGTTGCTCATGGCAGAAGTTCCTCCTTAACCGAACCGGCCGGAAATGTAATCCTCGGTGCGCTTGTCCTGCGGGGTGCTGAAGATTTGGGCCGTGGGGCCCACCTCCACCAGCTCGCCCAGCAGGAAGAAGGCGGTGCGGTCGCTGATACGGGCCGCCTGCTGCATATTGTGGGTGACGATGACCACGGTGTAGTTCTTCTTCAGCTCACTCATCAGCTCCTCCACCTTCATGGTGGAACCGGGGTCCAGGGCGCTGGTGGGCTCGTCCATCAGCAGCACTTCCGGCTTGACGGCCAGCGCCCGGGCAATGCACAGACGCTGCTGCTGGCCGCCGGACAGGCCCAGCGCACTCTTTTTCAGGCGGTCCTTCACCTCGTTCCAGAGGGCGGCCCCCCGCAGGGAGCTTTCCACCAGTTCGTCCAGCTCCGCTTTGCTCCGCACACCGTGGAGCTTCGGGCCGTAGGTGATGTTGTCGTAGATGCTCATGGGGAAGGGGTTGGCCTTCTGGAACACCATGCCCACCCGGCGGCGCAGCTCGGTGGGCTGCATCTCCCGGGCAAAGATATCCTGCCCTTTCAGGCGGACATCGCCCTCGATGCGGACGCCGGGCACCAGATCGTTCATCCGGTTCAGCGTTTTCAGGAAGGTGGACTTGCCGCAGCCGGAGGGTCCGATCAGGGCCGTGATCTCCCGCTCGCCCACGTCCAGCGAAATATTCTTCAGGGCCTTGAAATCACCGTACCAGAGGTTCAGATCTTTCGCGGTAATGATAGGGGTCGATTCTGTCATAATAAAAGCCTCTTACTGCTTCTGTTTCAGTTTGGTTTTTGCCAGCCGGGCCGCCATGTTGATGACCAGCACCAGCACCAGCAGCACAGCGCCGATGGCCCAGGCCGAGTCGAAATCGCCGTCCTCGAAGGCGCGGAGATAGAGCAGCACCGACAGGGTCGCACCGTTGGAGGTGTAGGCCTTCACCACGCCTTTGGCAATGACCTCGGCGGCACCGGCGGTGAAGAGCAGCGCGGCGCTTTCGCCCACGATGCGGCCCACAGCCAGGATGCAGCCGGTCACGATGCCATCGATGCTGCAGGGCAGCACGATGGTGCGGATGATGTGCCACTTGCCCGCACCCAGACCCAGCGCACCCTCCCGGTAGCCCTGGGGCACCGTTTTCAGGGATTCCTGGGTGGTGCGGATGATGGTGGGCAGGTTCATGATGACCAGCGTCAGGCTGCCCGAGAGCAGGCAGGTCTGGAAGCCCAGTGCCTGGCTGAACACCAGCATACCCACCAGACCGTAGATGATGCTGGGGATGCCCGCCAGCGTCTCGTTGGTGAACTCGATCACCTCGATGACCCGGCGGTTGGTGGCGTACTCGGTCAGATAGACCGCCGCACCCACGCCCAGCGGCAGTACGATCAGTAATGTCAGCACAATGACATACAGTGTGTTGAGGATCGCAGGCAGGATGCCGTCGGTGCCCTTGAGGACACTGGCGGTAGTGGTCAGGAATTTCCAGCTGATGTGGGGGATGCCCCGCACCAGCACCGTGCCGATGATCCCGACCACCAGCACGATGACCAAAAGGGCAGCGGCCCAGACCAGCACCCGCATGACCCGGTTCCAGGCGCGGCGGGAAGCAGACATCGTATCATTCATCGCGGCTGCCTCCCTTCAGCACCACATTCAGCACCACATTGATGAGCATGATGAAGGCGAACAGCACCAGTGCGATGCTGAACAGTGCCTGCCGCTGCAGGCCTCCGGCGTAGCTCATCTCCTTGGCGATGGCCGTGGTCAGGAACGTCACGCTGCGGAACAGGCTGTCCGGCATGTTGGGGCTGTTGCCGGCCACCATCATCACGGCCATGGCCTCGCCGATGGCGCGGCCGATGCCCAGCACGATGCCGGCGGCAATGCCGCTCCTGGCGGCCGGGACGCTGATCTTGAACCAGGTCTCGGTGTCGGTGGCACCCAGTGCCAGACTGCCCTGCTCATACTCGGGCGGCACGGCGTTGAGGGCCGTGACCGACACCGACACGATGCTGGGCAGGATCATGATGGACAGCACCACGATAGCCGACAGCAGGCAGGCACCGGATGCCTTGCCGAAGGTCTTTGCCACCGCAGGCACCAGCACCTGCATCCCCAGCAGACCGAACACCACGCTGGGGATGCCGCTCAGCAGCTCGATGGCGGAGACCACCACCGTGCGCACCCGGGGCCCGGCTGCCTTGGAGAGGAACACCGCGGTCAGCAGGCCGATGGGCACACCGATGAGGGTGGCCCCCAGCGTCCCGTAGACGCTGGACAGGATGAAGGGCAGGATGCCGAATTTCGGGTCCGCCGCCGTGGACGCCCACTGGGTGCCGAAGAGGAAGCGGAACAGCCCGATCTTCCGGATGGCAGGCACACCCGAGATCACCATGTACACCGAGATCAGCACCACGCATCCCACGGCCAGGATGCCGCAGAAGAAGAAAATGAAGTTCATCACGGCTTCCAGCCATTCGGCAGGGGTGCGGGGCAGCTCGATCTTTCGCAGAAGCGAAGCTTTTTGTTTCATACGCAATTACTCGTTCACAGGAACGGCACCGGCAGTGCGGATCAGCTCGGCTGCATCCGTACTGGCTGCGAAATCGAAGAAGGCCTGAGCCTGCTCCGACAGGGTCACGGACTTGTTGGTGACGAACACGAAGGGGCGCTGGATCTTGTAGCTGCCATCCTTGACGGTCTCCTCGCTGCACTCCACTTCCTCCACGGTGACCATCTTCACGGTGTCACCCACGGCAGAGAGGGAAGCGTAGCCGATGGCCAGAGGGTTGGCCTCCACAGCGCTGATGACGGCACCGGTGGCGGTCAGCTCCTGTGCATACTGGCAGCTGTCCTTCACGTCCACGATGCTCTCGAAGCCGTCGCGGGTGCCGGAGCCGGCCTCGCGGCCGATCAGGACGATCTCGCCGTCGTCGCCGCCCACATCGGCCCAGTTGGTGATCTCGCCGGTGAACATCTGCTTGAGCTGGTCCACGGTCAGGTCAGCCACCTTGCTGTCCTTGTTGACGATGATGGCGATGCCGTCCAGTGCGATGGTGGTGCCGTCCACGTCCGCCTTCTCGTCGTCCTTCAGGGCGCGGGAGGACAGGCCGATGTCCAGGGTCTTGTCGGTGGCACCGGTGATGCCTGCGCCGGAACCGGTGGGGTCATAGCTGACGGTGACGCCCGGCTCCACCTCGGCGAAGCCCTCGGTCAGGGCAGCGATGACGTTCTTCATGGAAGTGGAACCGCCGGTGGCCACATTGCCGGACAGGCTGCCGGATGCAGCGGCGGAAGAGGCGGCAGAAGAAGCTGCAGAAGAGGCAGCAGCAGAAGAAGCGGAAGAACCGCAGGCAGTCAGTGCGGCAGCGGCAGCAGCGGCACCGCAGACAACCAGGAACGAACGACGCGTGATCTTTTTCATCTTATTTTCCTCCAGACAGGACCCGGGGCACAGGACCCCGGCTCGATTTTCCGTTTTGTATTTTTCATTGGGTACGGCCTTATTGTATCCCAGAGCCCCCCGCGCTTCGACCATGGACGGGAAAAATCGAGGTAAATTGTTTGGTCACGTTTTTGCTCCAATGTAAAATCCGGGTGCAGAACGTCAAAGGCCGGTGCGCGATGCGCACCGGCCTTTGAGGACGTGTTCTTAATTTTGGATTCACCTGCCCCCGCAGATGTTTTGGCTCCCCCTTTGGGGGAGCTGGCGCGAAGCGCCTGAGAGGGCAAGCCGCTGCTTACTCCTTCGGCACTGCGGCAACGGTCACATTGCCGCTGGAAGTCAGGGTGAACTCTGCAGTGCTGCCCTGCAGGGTCACACGCAGTTTGAAGGGTGTGCCCTTCTTGAATGCGTTGTACGCGCTGGTGGAAGCCGAAAGCTCCGGCACATAGGTCTGGCTGCGGGCAAAGGACGCATTTGCTCCGGCAATCACCTTTTCTCCATTGTTCAGCTTCAGATCCTCGTTGTCGATCCTGCCAGCAAAGGTGTCCCTGAAGGTCGTGCCTGCAAAGCCGCGGCCATTGTACTTGATGGTCACATTCGGCTTGAAGAGGTAAGCCTTTTGGTTTTCACTCTCACTGCCGACGACTTCATCACCGGTCAGAGTCATATTGCCGGTGACGGTCACCTCAAATTCGCCCAGACCGATGGTGGCCGAGGGGATGGGGTCCTCCCCGCAGCCGGTCAGGGCACCGGAGAGGGACACAGCCAGCGCGGCCGCAGCGGTGGCTTTCAGGAAATCACGGCGGGAAAATGCTTTGCTCATCAGAAATTCCTCCTGTCCTGTATCGTTGTTGGTATCTTCATAGTAGCATATCCGCACGGCGTGTCAAGTGTCGTTTTTTCGCCACGCAGAAACCCCGGCCATGCGCACGGCACGACCGGGGCAGAAAGAGGTTCGTCAGACGGTTTTGGACGTAATGTTGTCGCCGCTCCGGTTCACCTCAAACGTCTTGGTTTCGCCATTCAGCTTCAGCGTAAACCTGACGTTGGTCCAGGGAGCTTTAAGCCTTTCTTCTCCGTCCGCATAGTCCGGCACAAAGAATACATAGCCTTCCACATACGAATTCATGTCCCAGTTTTTATCCGATGGATACGTTTTGGAGTCTCCGGCCCTGAACAGGCTCTGCTCGCCTACATAGCCCTGATACTTCTCAGTGTCTATCGTCTCGTCTGTATTGGTCAGAACCTTTGCCTTATGGCCATTGATCGTCACATTGGTGATATCGGTCGCTTTCAGGGTAATTTCCTTGTCCTGACGATTCTTGACCCAAAGGGCAATCCCGATCGGATCAATATATTTACTATCCCACCATCTCGTTTTGGTGGCTACCGAAACCATCACATTGCCGCCCATCGTGCAGGTGGCAACACCGGAAGCGTTCCCGATCTGCTCGACCCAATTACAGCCGCCCAGCAGAGAAGCCGCACCCACGGCCAGAACCGAAGCACCGGCGCATTTCAGGAACGCCCGGCGGGAAATTGCGTTGCTCATTTCAGATTCCTCCCGTTCTCAGCGGTTGGCCTTGATCTCAGCTTCATCCGGGTGATCCTTCTTCGGGGTTGCGGTAAAGGAGAAGGTCCCCGGGCCGAATTTAATGGTCAGCTCCAGTTTGCTCCAGCTCTCCGGCTTCGGCTCATTGTTGAGCTTGAACACCACATAGCCGCTGACACTCCGGCTTTCCAGATCGCCCGCACCAATGTGGACAACACCGTTCTGGCCCAGCAGCAGATCTTTTTTATCCGCGACCTGCACATCGTTGTAGTTCTGGACCGTGGCCTTTACGCCGTCCACCTTCAGCTCAATATTCTCAGCCTTCAGGTCATACTCCTGACTGCTGAGACTGCTGATATCAATGGCCGCCGTGACCGTATCGATCGGTCCCTTTTTCCATTCTCCATCCACAGTTCCGCTTGCATGGTTGATGGCGGCCATATTCCAGGTCACACCCACGCGGTTGTGGGTAACACCGGCCACGTTGTTTTTATCCATCATGCCGTTCAGTGCATCATCAATGGCATCATCGATCAGGCTGCAACCGCCCAGCAGGGAAGCCGCACCGACGGCGACCGTTGCGGCACCGGCACACTTCAGGAACACACGGCGGGAAATTACGTTGCTCATAGCATTTCGCCTCACTTAGCTTTTATCAGCCTTTTACAATATCTGCGTCCCACTCGCCCTTGTAGGTCATGGTAAAGGTGCCCTTCTGGCCCTTGTAGCTGATCGTCAGGACAGCCTTCTTCCAAGAGCTGATTTCCTTGCCGGGAACAAAGATCAGACCACCGATTTCCTGGTCCTTCAGCACCTTCACCTTGCCGTTGTCGTCCAACAGCATGACATAATCTTCATCCTTATCGGAGTAGTCTGCAAATGCTGCATCCTTGAGCGCTTTCGCCTCATTGCCGATCTTGATCAGTGCATCAACACCGTCAATCGTCAGCTTGAAGTTGTCCTTAGACAGTTCTTTCACGCCGCTGTTACCAACGACCTGTCCGATATCGGTTGCCACGATAAAGGGGATTACCGCCTTGACCGTCTTTTCCTGAGAGTCCTTGGTCTTGGGTGCAGTATAAGTGAACGGAGCCGTCAGGATAAAGTTAACATTGCCCAGAGTGATCATGTTGGGCACATCCTTGGTCGCATTGTTGATGATGTTATCGATCAGGCTGCAGCCGCCCAGCATCGAAGCCGCACCTACTGCCACGGCAGCAGTACCGGCGCACTTCAGAAAGGTACGACGGGAAATTGCGTTGTTCATAATAATTTCCTCCAAAATCACTGATTTGAATACCTCAAAATTCCGTATGGGGAGAATATCCCCAGTTTTATGATATCACCTGCAGTTTGACCCGTCAAGCCGTGGATTTGCCGGAATCTCCGACAAATTTCTGTACAGAACGACAAAATGGCCGTTCTGCACGGACAGTGCAGAGCGGCCATCGCATTTTATGAAGTTTTCCCGGTTCAGAACTGCGTCATCGAGCCGTCCGGGCGATAGAAGGCGACATATTTCTTCCACAGGCTCTCGCCCATGGCGCGGCGGTAGCAGTCGGCCAGACGGCGGACTTCCGTTTCCGCTTCATAGGGCGCGGCACCGGGGCAGGGCAGGACCAGCACCCGGAACCAGGCATCGAACAGATGCTCGGTCCAACCGGTGTCCTTTGCGCCGCACCGGGCATAGAAGCCCAGACGGCGCACGGCCATGGCCTCGTCCTCCGCCTTTTCGGGGCACTCGGCCTCGATCAGGATAGCCTGTGCCCCGGCCTCATGGCCGGGCAGGGCGGCCAGCAGCTTTGCCCCCAGACCGGAAGCGCGGTACTGCGGCAGCACGGCGAAATAATCCAGCTGGCTCACGACACTGCCTGCGGGCCGCACCATCAGCAGATACGCCGCCAGTGCATCGCCGTCGTACACGCCCCAGGTGTGGGCCGTTCCGGCGGCTTCGCTGTTCAGGATCATGCTCAGGGGTTTCAGCTCGCTTTTGGGGAAATCCCGGCGCATCTCGTCGAGATATACCTCCGTCAGCTCGTCGGCGGTCAGCAGCCGCCAGGTCAGCGTTGCCAGGGTCATACGATGCGGGTCCCTTTCTGGTAGACGGCCTGAATGTTCAGCTCCTTGTCCGCCAGGATCACATTGCCGTAGCGCCCTGCGGCCAGACTGCCGTAGTCGTTGTCCACGCCGATGCTCCGGGCAGGGTTCTCGCTGGCGGCACGGACGGCGCTTTCCAGCGGGACGCCCATTTCCAGCACGGCCCGCTTCATGCAGTCGTACAGGCAGGTGGCACTGCCCGCAATGGTGCCGGGGTGCTCGGTCAGGGTGGCACGGGGGCCCTCCACAGTCACGGCCTGTCCGCCCAGACTGTACTGGCCGTCCGGCAGGCCGCAGGCCATCATGCTGTCGGCGATCAGGATCACATGGTCATCCCCGAAGGTGTTGAAGGTGAACCGCACCATGGCAGGGTGGATGTGGACGTTGTCGGTGATCAGCTCCACCTCGGCCCCCCGCTCCAGCGCCGCGATGATGGGGCCCGGCTCCCGGTGGGTGATACCGGGCATGGCGTTGTACAGGTGGGTCATGTGGGTGGCACCGGCGTCAAAGGCGGCGTTGGCGGTGTCGTAATCGGTGCAGGTGTGGGCAATGGAGATCCGCACCTCGTCATGGCAGGCGGCGATGAAGTCCAGTGCGCCGGGCTCCTCGGGGGCCACGTCCACCAGCTTGATCAGGCCGTTTGCCCGCTTCTGCAGGCGGCGGAACATCCCGATGTCGGCGGCATGGAGGTATTCCGGGTTCTGTGCGCCCACCTTCTTCGGGCTGATGAAGGGGCCTTCCATGTTGATGCCCACAAGGTCCGCGCCCTTGCCGTTTTTGTGGGCGGCGGCGGCATCCATCACGCCGTTCAGGATCTCTTCCGAGAAGGTCATGGTGGCGGGGCAGATGGCCAGCACGCCCTTGCTGGCCTCGAAGTCGGCAAGGGTCTGGATGGCTTCTTCGTTGCCGTCGCAGAAATCCTTGCCCATGGCACCGTGGAAGTGGATATCCACAAGACCCGGCAGAGCGTAAGCGCCCTTGGCGTCCACGATCTCCTCGCCTTCTTCGGGCTGGGCAAAGGGGACGATGCGGCCGTCCCGGATGGTCAGGCTCCCCTCCTCAAAGGTGTGGCGGGGGGTATAGATCAGAGCATTTTTGATGATCATAACAGGCTCAGTGCCTCCTCATCCGCCACCAGGATGCAGTCCGGGTGCATCTGCAGGATGGAGCCCGGGCACTCGGGGGTCACAGGGCCGGACACAACAGCCTTGACGGCCTTGGCTTTTGCCAGACCGTTGGCCACCACCAGCACCTTGCGGGCCTGCATGATGGTCTTGATGCCCATGGTGTAGGCCTGCTTGGGCACCAGATCCTCGTTGCCGTCAAAGAAGCGCTTGTTGGCCTCGATGGTGGCGGGGGTCAGGTCCACGCAGTGGGTCTCCAGCTCAAAGGCCTCGCCCGGCTCGTTGAAGCCGATGTGGCCGTTGGGGCCAAGGCCCAGCAGCTGCAGGTCGATGCCGCCCACGCTGTGGATGATGTCGTTGTACTTTGCGCAGGCATCGGCCGCATCGGGGTTGGTGCCGTCGGGCAGATGGATGGCTTCGGGGCGGATGTTCACATGGTCAAACAGATTCTTGTGCATGAAGCTCCAGTAGCTCTCCGGATGCTCCTTAGGCAGGCCGCGGTACTCGTCCAGATTGACGGTGGTGACCTCGGAGAAATCGATGTCGCCCTTGTTGTACCACTCCACCAGCTGGGCGTATGCGCCCACGGGGGTGCCGCCGGTGGCCAGACCCAGCACACAGTTCGGCTTCATGATGACCTGCGCGGAGATGATGTTGGCTGCCTTGCGGGACATATCCTTGTAATCCTTTGCACGAATGATCTTCATAATGGGAACCTCCTGTTTTTTTACCGTATGTTCAGTATAGCACGTTTCCGGCCGGAAAGAGTAGCCGGTTTGTGAACAAATCAAAAACCGCCGGGGGCAGGGCGTAGACGCCCGCCCTCGGCGGCTCTTTCTCATGCGGGGATGGGTGCGGAATCAACCAGACTTCCGCAGGAAATGCGGCTCAGAAGGATGCTTACAGCATCTTCTTCAGCTCATCATACACGAACTGCACCTTGGTGCCGATGATGACCTGGCAGGTGGTCTTGTCCGGGCGGATGACACCGGCAGCACCTGCAGCCTTGACGGCCTTCTCGTCCACAGCGGTGTAGTCCTTGATGGTGAAGCGCAGGCGGGTAGCGCAGTAGTCCACGCTGGAGACGTTCTCCTTGCCGCCGATGGCCTTCAGCACACCAGCAGCAACCTCAGTATAGTTGTTGTTGGCCAGAACGACCTTCTTCTCAGCCTCTTCGGCATCCTCGTCCTCACGGCCGGGGGTCTTCAGATCGAACTTGGTGATGGCGAAGTAGAACACGAAGTAGAACACCACGAATGCAGCGATGCCCAGAGGAATGATCATCCAGGTCTTAGCAGCTGCGGGCAGGGAAGCGGAGAACACCAGGTCGGTGGCGCCTGCAGAGAAGCAGAAGCCAGCACGGAAACCGGAGTAGTAGGTGATGATGGTGAAGATGCCGTACAGAGCGGAGTACACAACGTACAGCGGGAAGCACAGGAACAT
>CAKSZU010000005.1 GCA_934526125.1 uncultured Faecalibacterium sp.
ATCACCCTGACCAAGGACACCGCCCTGCTGGAGAACGGTAAGACCGCCACCCGCGAGGTGGTGCATCACCACGGCGGGGCCTGCATCGTGCCCTATTTTGCCGACGGCACCATCTGCATGGTGCGGCAGTTCCGCTACGCCATGCAGCAGGAGCTGTGGGAGCTGCCGGCCGGCAAACTGGAAAAAGGGGAGGACCCCTTCGAGGCGGCAAAGCGGGAGCTGGAGGAGGAATGCGGCCTGACCGCCGACAAATACACCTCCCTGGGCGAGTTCTACCCCACCGTAGGCTATGATACCGAAATCATCTACACCTGGGTGGCCACCGGCCTGCACGAGACCCACATGCACCTGGATGCCGACGAGTTCCTGACCCCGGACCGGGTGCCCCTGACCAAAGCCTATGAAATGGTCATGAGCGGCGAGATCAAGGACGGCAAGACCATTGCCGGCATCCTGAAGCTGAAAGCTCTTCTGGATGAGGGGAAACTGTGAACCTCCTTTATGAAGATGCTGCCCTCGTGGTGCTGGATAAGCCCGCCGGGCTGACCAGCGAGGAGGGCGTACCGGAGGCCCTGCGGCAGCTGTGGCAGAAACCGGATGCCTATGTGGGCATCGTCCACCGGCTGGACACCGGGGTCTCCGGGCTGATGGTCTGTGCCCGGACACCGGAGGCCGCTGCGGCCCTGACAAGGCAGATCACCGAAAGCCAGAACGCCTACGCCGTGCAGGACGGCCGGGCCGAAGCCCGGCCCGGGGCACCGGCTTCGCCCTGCTTTATCAAAAAGTACCGGGCCGTGATCGCAGGCGGGCCCGACGCGGCCCTGCCTGCCCGGGGCGTCCTGCGGGACTACCTGTTCAAGGACAGCCGGAAGGGCCGGGTCTTTCCGGTCAGCCGACCCCGGAAAGGGGTGCGGGAGGCCGTGCTGGAATACCGCATTCCCGCCGCGGCGGCAGACGGTGCCCTGAGTCTGGCCGAGATCACCCTTCACACCGGGCGGACCCACCAGATCCGGGTGCAGTTCGCCGCCCGGAAACATCCGCTGTGGGGGGACGGCAAATACGGCAGCCGCTTCAAGGGGGCCATCGCCCTGCAGAGCGCCGGGCTGCGGTTCCTGCACCCGGTCACCGGGGAAGTGATGGAGTTTGCGCTGGACCTGCCGGAGCAGGCACCGTGGAATCTGTTTGTTTGAGAATGCGTAATGCTGGGGTGGAAATATGGCTGATTACATGACCGATGCTGAGATCTATGCCGTGCTGGAGCGGGAGGTCATTGACCTGACCCTGCGGCCGGGCAGCTCCCTGAGTGAGAACCCCCTCTGCACCCGCTTCAATGCCCCCCGCTCCCTGATCCGGGTGGTGCTGCAGCGGCTGCAGGAGAACGGTTTGGTGAAGATCGTGCCCTACAAGGGCACCACCGTCACCCGGCTGAACCGGGAGATCGTGGATGAGCTGATCTACGAGCGCACCGCTGTGGAGGCCCGGGTGCTGCGGGACTTTTCGCCCCGGTGTACCCCGGAGCAGCGGGCGCTGATCCGGAAGCGGGCCGACGCCTACGAGGCCCTGGCCCGGACGGAGGACCCCGACTACAACAAGCTCTACGAAGCTGACCGCCTGCTCCACGAGACCTGGTTTGCCGCCATGGGCAAGATGTACCTGTGGCGCACTCTGCAGAATGCCCATGCCGATTACAGCCGGTTCCGGATGCTGGACACCATGACCAGCGGCGGGCTGGACGAGGTCATCGCCGACCACCACAACCTCATCGAAGCCATCGAGCGGTGCGATCTGGCGGCCTTTGAGCCGCTGGTGGAGCGCCACCTCTACGGCGGCATCCGGCGGCTGGGGTCGAAGCTCACCGAGGAATACGCCGATTATTTTGAAACCGAGAAATAATGTTCCCCGTGGAACATTTTATCCGGAAGCACCGGAAACGCAAAAGGCACCGCGCAGACGCGCGGTGCCTTTTGTGTTCCTTGCGGGATAAAAGAAGAAAATCTCTGTCAGAGGGAGCGGGACAGGCGGGTGAATTCAATGCTCAGATCTTGTTTGTGTTATTCAGGACAAAGCTGAGAGTCTTATCCTTGGCGAAGTTCGGGGTGTACTGGATGCCGATCTGCTCCCAATTGTTGGGAACGGCCGTGAATACCCGGATGCAGCCGCTCTCGCCCGGTTTAAGCTCACCGATTACGCCGAAACTGCTGGTTCCTGCCTCATTCATCCGATAGGCAATGGCAACATTGTTGAGGCGCTGGCTGGTTGTCATGGTCACGAAATCGCTCTTGCCCAGACTTGCATAGTCGTTCTTGTAAATCGCCTTAAACACCTTATCCAGATAATCTTTCGTGTTGTTGCCCATATCAATCGTGGTGGATTCTGTCCCGTTCTCGATCTTGAAGCAGGCTTTGATCATGCTCTGTCCGGAATAGTTCCCAGCCATTGCCGCAGTATAATACTGCTCATAACCCAGCAGGGTGACTTTCACGCCGTTGACATCGACGGTCTGGTTGACGCCATAGCCGGAGAGTTCTCCTCCGCCGCTTTCACATCCGGTGAAGATGCCGGATGCGGTCACAGCCAGAACTGCGACACCGGCACATTTCAGAAAATTCCGCCGCGTAATAAGATTTGCCATATTCGGTACCTCCTTGAATGTTCTCGGGAGCCGGGCTCCGCACAGAACCGGAGTACGCTTCCCACCGTAAGAGTACCAGAGAACGGGCAAAATTTCAAGGGGAATCTGACCATTTTTCAGCCTTCCATCGCTGTTTTTATACCGGATTTCAGCAAAGTATCTTTACCGGCATTTCTGAAACCGTTTGAAACGCGCATGAAACGGCATCTTTTTGACAGGTTTTCCAAAATTCCGGCACCGGGTACGGGCAGTGTGCCAAAAATGGATCAGAAGAAGACGCCGGAGATGAAGATCTCCAGTCCGATGCCGATGAGGATGACGCCGCCCAGGATGGATGCCTTGCCGGAGAGCTTCGTGCCGAACTTCTTGCCGATCCGCAGGCCTGCCATGCAGATGACGAAGGTGACGAGGGCAATGATGAGGGAAGCCGTCAGGGCCATCAGCCAGCCGTATTCCGAAATGGTGAATCCCACCGAAAGCGCATCGATGCTGGTGGCGACGCCCTGCATGAACAGGGCACCGGCGCTGAGTTCGGCGGCCTCTTCGGCTTCCTCGCCCCTGATTCCCTCCAGCAGCATCTTGCCGCCGATGTAGGCCAGCAGGATCAGGGCGATCCAGGGGATGAAGGCCTCAAAGGACGAGAACAGCTCCACGATGGTATGGACGCAGATCCAGCCTGTCATGGGCATCACGGCCTGGAACACGCCGAAGGTGCCTGCGATGATGTACATCCGCTTCACGGACATTTTGGGATCATGCAGACCGTTTGCCATCGAGACCGAGAACGCGTCCATGGCAAGACCCACGCCCAGCAGAGCGCTGTTGAGAAAGAATAAAAAACTCCACTCCATAATAAATCCTCCTGATGCTGATTGCGGAAAAAACAAAACCCGGGGCCGGCGTGGCGTTCCACATCCGGTCCCGGGTCGATTTTTTCAAACTGACTCCATGTGTCGGGCGTGGTACATCGCACCAGATCACATGAGTCTCGCAAATGAAAGCAAGCCAGACAGCCGTACTGTCATTGTGTTGACTTGCTGCGCCGTCTGCAAACAGCGCCTGCTACTCCCTCATGGGCATTGTGATTGTTGCTCATTCTATCACAGTTCCAAAGTGAAGTCCAGACTAACTTTTTTCAGGGTCGCGGCTTATTCCTCTTCAGGGGCATCAGCTTCGGGCGTTTCGGCGGCGGAAGCCTGATCGGCGGCTTCCATGGCGGCCAGCTGCTCGGCGGTGGGCTCGTCGCCCTCCTCAGCCTCGATGGTGCCGGTCTGGGCATCGTCGTCGTGGTCAGTGCGGGCCAGCACCATGACCTTGTCGTTCTCGCCCAGACGCATGACCCGTACACCGGAGCCGTAGCGGCTCTGCACCGGGATCTCGTTGGCGTGGAGGCGGATGATGATGCCTTCCTGGCTGCTCAGCAGTACGTCGTCCACATCATCCACGATCTTGACGGCGGCCACCTTGTCCTTGGAGACATCGTAGTTGCGGATGCCCTTGCCGCCGCGGGCGGTGATGCGGTAGGTGTCGATCTCCGACCGGCGGCCCTTGCCGTTTTCGGTCACGGTGAGGATGGTGGCGTTCTCGCGGCAGATGCAGACACCCACGACCTCATCGCCCTCGGCCAGCTTGATGGCGCGGACGCCGTGGCCGCTGCGGCCCATGGGACGGGCATCCTCTTCGTTGAAGCGGATGGCCTGACCGTTGCGGGTGGCAACGATGAGCATATCGCGGCCGGAGGTCAGACGGGTCCAGGCCAGGGCGTCGCCCTCGTTCAGGGCAATGCCGATCAGGCCGGACTTGCGGATGTTGGCATACTGTTCCAGCGGGGTGCGCTTGATGAGGCCCTGCTTGGTGACCATGGTCACGAAACCGCCCTCGGTGTCGGCATCCTTGCTCTGGCAGAGCATGTTGGTGACCTTTTCGCCCTCGGCCAGCTGGAGCAGGTTGACGATGTTGGTGCCTTTGCTGGTGCGGCTGCCCTCGGCGATGGTGTAGCCCTTGATCCGGAACAGGCGGCCCCGGTCGGTGACGAACAGGACATAATCATGGGTAGAGCCCACAAACATCTCCTGCACGATGTCCTCTTCCTTGCGGGTCATGCCGGAAATGCCGCGGCCGCCGCGCTTCTGGGCCTGATAGGTGGCCTTGAGCTGGCGCTTGATATAGCCGGCCTCGGTCAGGGTATAGACGCACTGCTCCTCGGCGATCAGATCCTCGATATCCACCTCGCCGGTGACGGTCTCGATCTCGGTGCGGCGCTCGTCGCCGAAGCGGCGCTTCATCTCCAGCAGCTCGTTCTTGACGATCTCCAGCACACGGCTGTCGTTGGCCAGGATATCTTCCAAGTCCCGGATCTTTGCATGCAGGGAGCCCAGCTCTTCCTCGATCTTGAGGATCTCCAGACCGGCCAGACGGCCCAGCTGCAGCTTGACGATGGCGTCTGCCTGGGGATCATCAAAGCCGAACTGCTCCATGATGGCGGCCTTGGCCTCGGCCATGCCGCCCTTGCAGGCGCGGATGGTGGCGATCAGCTCATCGACGATGTCGGTGGCCTTCTTCAGGCCTTCCAGAATGTGGGCGCGCTCCCGGGCCTTCTTCAGGTCATACTGGGTGCGGCGGCGGACGACCTCGTCCTGGAACTCCACATACTTCTGGATCATCTGCTTCAGGGTCATGACCTTGGGCACCTTGTGGTCGATGGCCAGCATGATGACGCCCACGGTATCCTGCAGCTGGGTATACTGATACAGCTGGTTCAGGACGACCTGGGGGTTGGCATCCTTCCGCACATCGATGACGATGCGCATGCCCTTGCGGTTGGTCTCATCGTTCAGATCGCTGATGCCCTCGATCCGCTTTTCCTTGACCAGCTCGGCGATGTTCTCGATCAGGCGGGCCTTGTTGACCATGTACGGGATCTCCGTCACGATGATCTGGGCGCGGCCGTTCTTCTTTTCCTCAATGGTGGCACGGCCCCGCAGGGTGATCTTGCCGCGGCCGGTGGCGTAGGCGGCGCGGATGCCGCTGCGGCCCATGATGATGCCGGCGGTGGGGAAGTCCGGGCCCTTGATGTGTTCCATCAGGCCGGTCAGGTCGATGTCCGGGTCCTCGATATAGGCCACGCAGCCGTCGATGACCTCGCCCAGATTGTGGGGCGGGATGTTGGTGGCCATGCCGACGGCAATGCCCTGGCTGCCGTTGACCAGCAGGTTGGGGAAGCGGCAGGGCAGGACGCTGGGCTCTTTCTTGGTCTCATCGAAGTTGGGGTCCCAGTCGATGGTGTCCTTGTCGATATCGGTCAGCATCTCCACGGCCATCCGGCTCATGCGGGCCTCGGTGTAACGGTAAGCAGCCGGGGGGTCGCCGTCCACGGAACCGAAGTTGCCCTGACCGTCCACCAGCGGGTAGCGCAGGGAGAAATCCTGTGCCAGACGGACCATGGCGTCATAGACCGATGCGTCGCCGTGGGGGTGGTAGGAGCCCAGCACGGCACCGACGGTATCGGCCGACTTGCGGTAGGGATGGCTGGGGTCGTTGCCGCGCTCGTGCATGGTGTACAGGATGCGGCGGTGGACCGGCTTCAGGCCGTCGCGCACATCGGGCAGGGCACGGGACACGATGACGGACATGGAGTAATCCAGGAATGCCGTCTCGATCTCCTTCTTGACATCGCGGATGATCTTTTTGGTACCGCTGCCCGGTATCATCACATAATCTTCTTCCATTTGTTCCTCCGTGAATTACACATCCAGCTTTGCGTACTGGGCGTTGGTCTCGATAAAGCGGCGGCGGGGCTCCACCTGATCGCCCATCAGGATGGTGAAGGCTTCGTCGGCCTTCTCGGCATCCTCGATGGTGATCTGCACGATGACCCGGTTGTCCGGGTTCATGGTGGTCTCCCACAGCTGCTCGGGGTTCATCTCACCAAGGCCCTTATAGCGGTTGACCTTGGCACCGGGCATCTCCTGGGAGAGGATGGCCATTTCGGCATCGTTGTAGGCGTACTTGATGGTATTGCCCTTCTGCACCTTGAACAGGGGCGGCTGGGCGACATAGACATGGCCCTGCTCAATGAGGGGGCGCATATAGCGGAAGAAGAAGGTCAGCATCAGGGTGCAGATATGGGAGCCGTCCACATCGGCATCGGCCATGATGAACACTTTGTCATACCGCAGCTTGGAGATATCGAACTCGTCGCCGATGCCGCAGCCCAGGGCCAGCACCACCGGCATCAGCTTGTCGTTGCCGTAGATGCGGTCGGCACGGGCCTTTTCCACATTGAGCATCTTGCCCCACAGCGGCAGGATGGCCTGGATGGCGGAGTCGCGGCCCATCTTGGCGGAGCCGCCTGCAGAATCGCCCTCGACGATGAAAATTTCGGTGCGGGTGGGGTCTTTTTCGCGGCAGTCGGCCAGTTTGCCGGGCATCCGGCTGGTCTCCAGCGCACTCTTGCGGCGCACCAGTTCCCGGGCCTTCTTGGCGGCAGCGCGGGCGCGGGCCGCCTGGGTGGCCTTTTCAAAGATGGCCTTGGCCACGCCGGGGTTTTCCTCGAAGAACTCCATCAGCTTGGTGTAGACCATGTTGGAGACCAGGGTGCGGATCTCGGTGTTGCCCAGCTTTGCCTTGGTCTGGCCCTCGAACTCAGCCTCCTGCAGCTTGACGGAGATGACGCAGATCAGGCCCTCGCGGACATCGGAGCCGGACAGGTTCTCGTCCTTGTCCTTCAGCAGGCCGTGGCTGCGGCCGTAGTCGTTGAACACACGGGTCAGGCTGGTGCGGAAGCCCTCTTCATGGGTGCCGCCGTCGGGGGTGTTGACGTTGTTGGCAAAGCTCAGCACCAGCTCGTTGTAGCTGGAGTTGTACTGCAGGGCGATCTCGGCCATGCCCCGGTCGGTCTGGCCCTTGAGGTAGATGACATTGGGGTGGAGGACTTCCAGATTGCGCTTCTCGCCCAGATAGGTGACGAAACTCTTGATGCCGCCCTCATAGCACATGACCTCGGTGCGGTAGCAGGGGTCGCCCTCCTGTCCGTCCTCCAGAACGGGGGTGTAGAGTTCCCGCTCATCGGTCAGGGTGATCTTGACGCCGGCGTTCAGGAAGCTCTCCTCCCGCAGGCGCTTTTCCAGCGTCTCGAAGTTGTAGACGGTGGTGTCCTTGAACATCTCCGGGTCCGGCTTGAAGGTGACCCGGGTGCCGGTGACGCCCGGCTCCACGGTGCCGATGCACTTCAGGGGGCCGTCCGGGTCGCCGCGGCGGAAGGTCTGCTCGTACTCGCGGCCGTCGCGGCGGACGTTGACGGTCAGCCACTCGGAACAGGCGTTGACGACGGATGCGCCCACGCCGTGCAGGCCGCCGGCCACCTTGTAGCCGGAGTTCTCGCCGCCGAACTTGCCGCCGGCGTGCAGGATGGTGTAGACGACGGTGACAGCGGGCAGGCCGGTGTCGGCCTGGATATCTACGGGGATGCCGCGGCCGTTGTCGGTGACCTGGATGATATCGCCCTTCAGGATCTTGACCTCGATGTGGTCGCAGTAACCGGCCAGAGCCTCGTCGATGGCGTTGTCCACGATCTCGTAGACCAGATGATGCAGGCCCCGCTCACCGGTGGAGCCGATATACATGCCCGGGCGCTTGCGCACAGCCTCCAGACCTTTCAGGACCTGGATCTCGCTGGCGTTATACTCATGGTCGGTCGCGGTTTCCGCGTTGGTGCTGGTGATGATTTCCTCTGCCATTTCCTTTCTCCCTTTATCTTGAAATTTCGTTGTAAAGCATTTGTTCCGCCCTTCGCTTCATGGCGGCGCTGGACAGCTCCGACAGATACACCGTATCCACCGGGGCATCGGCCAGCACATAGCACTGGGGCAGGTCGTCGGAGAGGGTGACCACCGCCCCGTTCTTCTGGGCATAGTTCAAAAACTCCCGCCCGCGGGGGGTGATGGTAGTGGTCTCCAGACTGAAGATGCCGATGACGTCCCGGTCATTCAGCACATAGTCCCGTCCCAGATGAATATACAATCTGTATTATCTCCTTTCAGGGTCTCAGACACCTGTAAAAACGATGACCGGGCTGTCGGAGGATGCATACTGGATCACATAGGTCTTTCCGGCTTTG
This sequence comes from uncultured Faecalibacterium sp., assembly GCA_934526125.1. Taxonomy (GTDB): domain Bacteria; phylum Bacillota; class Clostridia; order Oscillospirales; family Ruminococcaceae; genus Faecalibacterium. The sequence goes on from CAKSZU010000005.1 coordinate 8,751, forward strand.
ATCGTCAGCTGCGTCAGGGCGCGGCCCTTATAGCCAAAATCTGTCCTCTTCGTCGTTGTCCCGGTACTCGACTTATGGGTCTGGGTCATGATGATCTCGGTTCCATCGGGGACCTGATAGCAGATACCGTCATTTCCGGCTGCGACCGTAGAGAGGCTCATGTTCTCGTCTTCGGTGGCGCAGCGGCGGGTGACCTTCCAGATCGGCTGCGAGAGTTCAAAGGTCGTGTCGTACACTTCGCTGCCGGTTTCTTCATAGAGCCGGATCTTGTGTCCGTTCACCCCGCCGGTGATGGTCGTGCTGCCGACCGTAAAAGAATCCGACGGATTTCCGTTGTTATACCAGGCCTCAATCTGCTGGAGAGCCTCCCGTTTCCGCTGGAACTGCGCCCGGACCTGGTCGATCTGCCCGGCAAGCTCCGGCGCTTCGTCTGCGAGCTGCTGCTGCTGTGACATCAGATTCAGGTACTGATCCACCAGATCGCACTGGGCCCGGGCATCGCTGAGGTACTGGGCCTGATCGCAGATCTCGAAATCGGCCTCGGCACGGAGGGGATAGAGCATCATTTTGGCCATGATGTTTTCCAGCGGGTTGCCGGTCTCCATCTGACCCAGCACGGTGTCCAGATCGGCCCGGGCACCGGCGGCATCGTTCTGGGACAGTCTCAGGAGAGCCCGGGCGCTCCGGGCCGAAAGATCCTGCGGGTCCCGCGCCACGCGCTGATCATACCCCATGGTCAGGATGGACGGGTCTGCCGCATAGGAGGCCACCCGGGCCAGCTGCATTTCCTGCACCACCGACGTGGCATCCGAGGCGGCGCTGGCGGTCAGCAGACTGCCTGCCAGCAGGACACCGGTCAGGGCCAGTGCCACAAAACGGCGAAGAGACGTTTTCTTTTTCATGTGATTTCTTCCTCCCGATGATTCCCATAAATTCAGCAGATTCAGACGCGGCTGAGAACGCCGCCGTTCATCCGGTAGACTTCGCCGTCCGTTTTCAGGAAGGCGGTGTCATCGCAGCTGGTGACGAAGGTCTGTTTTTCCCGCATCCGGGTCAGCAGATACTGTTTGCGGCCGTCGTCCAGCTCGCTGAGGACATCGTCCAGCAGCAGCACCGGATGCTCCCCGGTAATGGCCGCAGCGGCGGCGGCTTCCGCCATCTTCAGGCTCAGGACAACGCTCCGCTGCTGTCCCTGACTGGCGAACACTTTCGCAGGCTGGCCGTCCAGCAGCAGTTCCAGATCTTCCCGGTGGGGGCCGCAGAGACTCTGCCCGGCCCGGAGTTCTTCCGGCTGACGGGCCTTGAGCAGCGCCGCCAGACCGCCCGGCTCGAACTGCGCCGCATACCGCAGTTCCATCCGCTCGGCCCCGTGGGAGAGTTCGGCATAATTGGTGCAGGCCAGGGGGCCCAGTGTTTCCAGATAGGCCCGCCGCCGCTGCTGGATGGCTTCGCCCTGAAGGGCAAGCTCCGCATTCAGCACTTCGAGCAGAGCCACTTTTTCCGCGTAGGGACGTTCCTGTCCGGTGGGGGAACGGCGGAGCAGGGCGTTTTTCTGCTGCAGGGCCCGGACGTACCGGCGGTAGACGTTCAGGTAGCCGGGGTAGAGCTGGCAGAGGGCGGCATCCAGAAATTTCCGCCGACCCTCCGGTGCGCCCTTGACCAGGCTCAGGTGTCCCGGGTCAAAGACCACGGCCGGGAAACTGCCCGCCAGCCCCGCCGCCCGCTTGGGCGGTGCGCCGTTGACGGAGGCATACCGCCCGGGCCGCCGGGAGTCCGGGGTGCCGATGGTCATCCGCACATGGGTGGGATCGTCCGGTTCCTGCTCCTCCTGCTGTGCGCGGAGGGTGGACGCTTCCAGCACGGCAAAGGGTTCGCCCCGCCGCACCAGCTCGGCGTCCTTTCCGCCCCGGAAGCTCTTGCCGCCGGTCAGCAGCCAGATGGCTTCCAGAAGGTTCGTCTTGCCCTGGCCGTTGTTGCCGCAGATGACGGTCAGCTCCCGGCCGGGGGTCAGGCTTGCCGAAGCGATATTGCGATAATTCGTTACTTCTAAGGAAAGCAGACGCATGGCTTACTGGCCCTGCCCGACTTCCACCGACTGGCCGTCCAGTTCGACGACATCCCCGGCGCGGCATTTCTTGCCCCGCATGGTGCAGACTTCGCCGTTCACTTTTACGGCACCGGCCTGCACCAGCTCCTTGGCTTCGCCGCCGGTCTCACAGAGCCCGGCATATTTCAGCAGGGCATCCAGCTTGATAAATTCCGTATGGATGAGAATTTTTTGCATATTCAGGCCTCTCAGTCATTCTTGAAGCGAACCGGCAGCACCAGATAGAGGAAGTCGCTGCCCTCGGCCGGCAGGACCTTGACCGGGCTCAGGGGGCCGCTGATCTCCAGACGGACCTGCTCGGTGCGGGCGTTGCGCAGAGCATCCAGCAGATAGCGGTTGTTGAAGCCGATCTCCACTTCGTCGCCCTCGCACTGTGCATTGAACTCGTCCACCACGCGGCCCAGATTGGTCTGGCAGCGCACCACGACTTTACCCTCTGTAAAACTGATCCGGAGGGGGTTCTTCAGCCGCTCGGTGATGATCAGGGAAGCGCGCTCAATGGTCTCGATGAACTCCTTGGTGTCCAGCATCACCCGGGTGCGGCTGCCGTTGGGGATCACGTTGTGGTAGTTGAGGAACTCGCCCTCGATCAGGCGGCTCATGATGGTGTAGCCTGCCGTCATGAACACCACATACCGGCGGTTGGCGCAGATGTGTACCAGCTCCTCGTCGTCGTTGGCCAGCAGATGTTCCACTTCGTTCATGGTCTTGCTGGGCACGATGATCCGGATGTCCTTCACGGCGGTGACGGGCCGCTCCACGATGGCCAGCCGGTAGCCGTCCAGGGCCACCACGGTCAGTTTATCGGGCTCGATCTCGAATAATTCACCGGTGTGCGCCGGTTTTTTCTCGTCCTGGCTGACGGCGTAGAGGGTGCGGTCGATCATGTCCCGCAGTACGCCGGTCTTGATGGTCAGGGTCTCCTCGGCGCCGGTGTTGGGCAGCTCGGGGAAATCGGTGGCGGACATGGACTGGATCTCGAACTGAGCCACGCCGCTCTGGATGGTGGTTTTGCCATTATCGGCCGACTGGATAGTGATCTGGCCCGACGGCATCCGGCTCACCATGCTGCTGAGCAGTTTTGCGTTCAGCACGATCTCGCCGGGTTCCTTGACGTTGGCCTCAATGGTGGTCACGATGCCCATTTCCAGGTCGTAGCCGGTGAGGGTGAGCTGAAAACCTTCCGCTTTCAGTAGGATGCCCTCCAGCACCGGGATGGTGGAGCGCAGGGTGACGGCTTTGGAAACGCCGTCGATGGCTGCACTCAGCAGGGTCTTATCGCAGATGATATTCAAACTTTGGTCTCTCCTTTTCTGGATTCAACGTTCCGATCCTGTTTCCCATGGGATCAGGATGCAGATCGTCTGCTGAATATTGAACTTGTTGTAGTATTCGTAGTAGGGGGTGGGGAAGTTGTGGAAAAGTCGGGAAAGTCCTTGCCGGGATGCGGGGATTTCCTTTTCCACCGGTATGTGAATGTGTTGTGAATGGATTGTGGAAAGCCGGAAAGAGTTTTTTCTTTCAACATCCGGTGTGGAATCCGGGTGTTAAATGTTGAAAACTCTGTGGAAAGGGTGGAATACTCTGTCCTTTTACCACAACATCTTGTCTGTTTTCCCCGGTTTAAGCGGGAAACAGCCCCATATTTTGGGGTCCTGACCCCCTGAAAGTACGACTTTTATGGCCTTTTGCGTCAGGCCTTGACGTTCTTGATGATGTCGCTGACGGTCTCCCGCAGGTGCTGATCGTTCTTCATGTCCCGCTCCATGGTCTTGAGGGAGTAGACGATGGTGGAGTGATCGCGGCCCGAGAACTCCCGGCCGATCTCCTCCATGCTCATGCCGGTGACCTCCCGCAGGATGTAGATGGCCACGCGGCGGGCGGAAGCTACATTGGCGTTCCGCTTGGTGCCCCGGATGTCGGCGGGGGAGACGTTGAAGGTGCGGGAGACTTCGCCCACGATCTTCTCGATGGTGACCGGCACCGGCTGGGTCTCGTTGAGGATGTCCTTGATGGCGTTCTGGGCTACGCTGATCACCGGCTGGATGCCCTCCAGCATGTAGTAGGCGTTCAGCTTCTTCACGGCACCTTCCAGCTGGCGGATGTTGTTCTTCAGGTGATTGGCAATGAACTCAGCCACATCCTCGGGCAGGTCCAGGTGCAGCAGTTCGGCCTTGCGCTTGACGATGGCCACCCGGGTCTCGAAATCCGGCGGCTGGACGTCGGCGGTCAGGCCCCACTCGAAGCGGGTGCGCAGACGCTCTTCCAGGCTCTTGATCTCCTTGGCGGGGCGGTCGGATGCGATGACGATCTGCTTGTGGGCGTCGTGCAGGGAGTTGAAGGTGTGGAAGAATTCTTCCTGCGTGGACTCCTTGCCGGCGATGAACTGGATATCGTCCACCAGCAGCAGGTCGGCGACCCGGTATTTCATCCGGAAGTCCTCGGTGCTGCCGGCGCGGATGGCGGCGATCAGCTCGTTGGTGAACTGCTCGCAGGTGACGTACATGATGACGAAGTCGGGGTGGGTGCGCTTGATCTCGGTCTGGATGGCCGTCAGCAGATGGGTCTTGCCGAGGCCCGAGCCGCCGTAGATGAACAGCGGGTTGTAGGCACCGGAGGGGTTGGCCGCAACCGCCTGCGCCGCAGCAAACGCAAACTGGTTGGAGGGGCCTTTGATGAAGTTCTCGAAGGTGAACTCGTAGTTGCCCTGGGGCGAGGCGGGGTTCGCCTCGTACTGCTGGGCCAGCACTACCTCATGGGGCGGGGTGCTGGGCACCACCAGCGTGATGTCCACGTCAAAGCCCAGCACCGTCTTGAAGGCCTCCTTCAGCAGGCCCAGGTAGCGGTCGGTGACGATCTTGCAGATGAAATCGTTGCGCACCGACAGGGTGATATGGCTCGAGTCCTCAAAGCTGATGGGCTCAAGACCGTCGATGTAGAGATTATAGGTCGGCTCGGCCATCTGCGTTTTGCAGTACGCCTGCGCGGCCTCTAAAACGTCCTTGAAAGAATCCATAAAACATCCACTCCATTGAAGTTTTCAACAATGCTGCTGATACCAGGTTAGTATACCACAAAAATCTCCCTGCGTCTACATTCTATAATGTAATTTATAATACATAAGAAAAGACGCACCTGCGTCCGTCTGCAAGGCTTGTGTCCAACACCCAAATCAGCCACAAGATATGGTAGAAGAAAAGTTTTCCACGGGGAATGGGTGAAAAAGTTGAAAGATTTTTCACACCCGGTTTTGAAAAAAGTTTGCTGGAAAGCGAAAAAAATGCTTGACAGAAGGGGATAGTGTGCGATATACTGTTGAATTGCAAGCCTGTCCCCATTTTGGGACCAGAATAGACCCCATCACCGGGGACGAGTTTTTACGGAGGATACAACCATGAAGAGAACTTTTCAGCCCAAGAAGCGTCAGCGCAAGGAAGTTCATGGCTTTCTGACCCGCATGAGCACCAAGAACGGCCGCAAGGTCATCAATGCCCGCCGTGCAAAGGGCCGCAAGAGCCTGACTGTCTGATCCGGATGCCCGGGTCCGGCGCAGAATTGAACATGCGCACAAAAGACCGCTGAATCGAGTTTCGCGGTCTTTTTCTTTTTTTGCGCAGTCTGACTAAAAAAACGGCAAAAGATTTGGCACAAAAAACGCCCGGGAAAGCTTTTCATGTGCGGATTTTTTTGCTATACTGAATTTTGAACTTTGCCCACAGGGCAGTTCTGTGATTTTGGATCGAAAAGGAGGCGCCGAAGCAGTGCGCTATCGTCCCATCCGCCGCAACAGCGAGTTTGGCCGTGTGTATGCCCGCGGCAAGTCCTATGTGAACCCGGCATTGGTGCTGTATGTGTTCCGCACCCGGGGCAAAAAGACCCGGGTCGGCCTGACCGCCACCAAGAAGATCGGCCACGCCGTCCAGCGCAACCGCGCCCGCCGGGTGATGAAAGCCGCCATCGACGAGCATCTGGATCACAACATCGGCGGCTATGATCTGGTCTTTGTGGCCCGGGGCATGACTCCCCGCCTGAAGAGCTGGCAGCTCAGCGAAGTGGTGGCAAAGCTCTTTGCCCAGGCCGGCCTGCCCGACAAGGCAAAGCAGCCGGGCGCAAAGCCCCCCGCCACCGTTCCCCCTGCCCGCCGGGAGCCCCGGGCATGAACCCGGTCTCCCGCTGGTGCCGGAACGCCCTGTGCGTACCCATCCGGCTCTACCAGCGCTTCATCAGCCCGGGGCTGGGCCGCAACTGCCGGTTCAGCCCGACCTGCAGCCAGTACGGCATCGAAGCCATCCAGACCCATGGCTGCATCAAGGGCCTGCTTCTGACCGCGTGGCGGATCGCCCGCTGCAATCCGCTGGGGCGCTGGGGCGTGGACCCGGTGCCGCCCGCAGGCCGCTGGGTCAGCCCGGAGCGGAAACTTTCGCCCTCCCGGCTGTTTGCCGACCGGCATACCCCCCAATAGCTTCTTGTGACGCGCCGTACTGTGGGCGGGGTGTCCTTCGCATAAAAATCTAAACGTCCCGCGCCACAGGCGGGGCAGAATGGACGAAGATATGAATCCTTTATACATCCTCGGCTGGCCTCTGGGCTATGTAATGGAGTGGATCTACAAGCTGATCCCCAACTACGGCTGGGACATCATCCTGTTCACCCTGCTCATCACCATCATCAAGATCCCCCTTCAGCTCAACCAGCAGAAGAGCATGGCCCGCATGAGTGCGTTCCAGCCCATGGTGATGGAGATCCAGAAAAAGTACAAAGACAAGCCCGACAAGCAGCAGGAAGAGCTGATGAAGCTGCAGGAGCAGGGCTATAAGCCCACCGCAGGCTGCATGCCCATGCTGGTGAACTTCCTGGTCATGTTCGGCGTCATCGAGGTCGTGTACCGCCCGCTGCAGCGCATCTTCCACGTTGGCACCGATGCCATCACCGCCGCTGGCGAGGCCCTGACCGCCCTGGGCATCAGCTTCACCACCGTTACCCGCGACACCAACATCATCGCACAGGTGCTGGCCGGTGAGACTACGGTCTCTTCCTGCTTCACCGCAGACCAGCTGGCCACCATCACCGAGTTCGGCCACCACATGGACTTCTTCGGCATCGACCTGACCCGTGTGCCCCAGTACAGCTTTGCCGCAGAGAACCTGCCCCTGCTGATCTTCCCCGTGCTGGCCATCGTGACCATGTTCATCTCCACCCACATCAGCATGAAGGCCTCCGGCCAGGAGATGCAGGGCAGCATGAAGATGACCATGTACCTGATGCCCCTGATGTACCTGTTCTTCTGCTTCACCGTGCCCTGCGCATTCTCCCTGTACTATGTTGTTTCCAACATCCTCATGACCGTGCAGAGCCTGATCATGAAGAAGATCTATGACCCCGAGAAGATGAAGGCCGAGGTGGCCGCCGAGATGGCTGCCCGCAAGAAGGAGCAGAAGCGCGGCGTGAAGAACACCACCATCAAGGTCCGGGACGAAAAGACCGGCCAGATCGTGGAGAAGAACCTCTCGGCCAGCGAGATGAACAAGCGCCGTCTGGAGTATGCCCGCCAGCTGGATGCCGAGCGCTACAAGGATGAGCGCACGGTCCCGCTGAGCGAGCTGGAAAAGGAAAACAAAAAGGAGGATTGACGGTTATGATCCGTACTCAGGAAGCCACCGGCAAGACGGTTGACGAAGCCCGCGCAAAAGCCTGCGCCCTGCTGGGTGTTCAGGCCGAAGATCTGAACGTGAGCTATGAAGTGCTTGAAATGCCCCAGAAGACCGGTTTTCTGGGCCTGAAGACTACCCCCGCCAAGGTCCTGGTCCGTGTGGAGCTGCCCGATGCTCCCGCCCCCGCTCCGGTGGAGGAGGAGAAGGCTGCCCCTGTGGAGGCCCCGGTCCCCGCAGCCGAGGAAGCTGCCCCCGCCGGGCAGTCCAAGGCAGAAGAGCCGGCCCCGGCTGAGGAGCAGGCAGCCCCTGCCCAGCCCGAAGCCCCTGCCGCAGAGCCTGAGACGGCTGCCCCCGCTGCAGAGGCAGAGGAGCCGGAAGTCCCCATCAACATCGAGGAGAACGCCAAGGTCAAGGCTGCCGTGGAGTACCTGAAGGACGTCATCGAGAAGATGGGCGTCCAGAACGTGACCTTCAGCGCCGTGCAGAAGGGCGAGGCCACCATCATCCGTCTGGACGGCGAGAAGCTGGGTGCCCTCATCGGCCGCCGCGGCGAGACCATGGAGAGCCTGTCCTATCTGGCGAGCCTGGTGGCCAACCGTCTGGAAGGCGACTACATCAAGCTGGGTCTGGATGTGGCAGGCTACCGCGATAAGCGGGAGCATGACCTGACCGTTCTGGCCGAGCGCATCGGCAACAAGGTCCGCAAGACCGGCCGCAGCTTTGCCATGGAGCCCATGAATCCCTACGAGCGCCGCATCATCCACTCTGCCATCGGGAAGATGGAGGGGGTCCGCAGCGAGAGCAAGGGCGAGGGCCGTGACCGCCGTGTGGTCATCTATTCCACCGCGCCGGATGCCCAGACCGACAACACCTACGGCGAGCGCCGTCCCCGCGGCAACGGACGCCGTCCCGGCGGCAATCGCAATGGCGGTTACCGCGGCAACAGCCGGAATGGTGAGCGCGGAGGCCGCGGCGGTTATCGCGGCGGCTCCCGTCCCTCCGGCAACCGCGGCCCCCGGCCGTCCTCCGTGCCCGAGCGCACCTATGCGCCCCGGGATGCCGAGAACGCTGCCCCGGTAGCGCCCAAGCGCACCGAGCGGGTGGATGATTTTGCCGATTTCAGCTTCGGCAAGATCGAGATCTGATCCAAAGTTTTGCACATTCTGAGCCCCTTCCGGTGGAAAACCGGCGGGGGTTCTTCTTTTTTACCTTTCTTTTACCCGGACAGGGTGGCAGGGCGGTGTGCTTTCTGGTGGAATAGGAGAGAACCGGGGAACAGAAGTCGGTCTTTTGAAAAATTGGGAAAGTTGTCTGGTTTTCGAGGAAATATTTCTCCCTATTGGCCCTTGATGAAGGATGCCCCGGCACGTTATACTGAAGCCAGTAAGGCTTTTTGAGGAAAAAGCCGCCAAGAGAAAGAGAGGCTGTATCTATGGCACAGAATATGATCACCCGGCGCAATTTCCTGCGTGTGGCAGGTGCATCCGCAGCGGCTGCGGCAATGGGCTGCGCGGCCCCGGCAGCGTCTGCCTGCGACGTCAAGTCGCTGTGGAAGATGGACCTGCAGATCCTGGCCACCAGCGATACCCACGGCAAGTTCGATCCCTGGGATTATGCGGCCAACAAGGAGGACCGCTCCGGCAGTGTGGCCCAGCAGGCCACGGCCATCCGGGAGAGCCGCACCAGGACCACGCTGGTGGTGGATGCAGGCGATACCATCCAGGCCAACTCCGCCGAGCTGTTCCTGAACGATGATATCCACCCCATGATCGCGGCCCAGAACGCCATCGGCTACGATGTCTATGTCACCGGCAACCATGAGTACAACTACGGCATGGAGACGCTGGAAAAGGTGCTGAAGCAGGAGAAGGCCAAGGTTCTGACCGGCAATGTGTACAGCCCCGCAGGCGAGCCCCTGGCCGACGGCTACACCATCATCACCAAGGGCACGGTGAAGATCGGCGTCATCGGCATGGTCACCCCCAATATCACCCGCTGGGATACCAAGAATCTGCAGGGCTGGACCGTCACCAACCCGGTGGACGAGAGCCGGAAGATCATCGACAAGATCAAGGACAAGGTCGACGTGATCGTGGGCGTCATGCACATGGACATCGACAACGAGTACAACGTCTACGGCTCCGGCGTCACCGATCTGGCCAATGCCTGCCCGGAATTTGACGTGATCGTAGCCGCCCACGGACACAAGAGCATCCCCAACCAGATGATCAACGGTGTCCTGGTGGTGGAAAACAAGAATGCCGGCGCTACGGTGTCGGAGATCCATCTCTACCTTGAGCGCCAGTGGGACGGCAAGTGGAAGGTGGTCAGCCGCACCTCCGAGAACCTGGCCATCAAGGACTACGAACCCGATCCGGAACTGACGGCCCTGCTGGCCGAGTATGACGCCCGCGCCAAGGCAGACGCTGTGACCCCCATCGGCGAGCTGCGGGGCGGCGACCTTGCCCCGGCCAACGAGATCGACTGCCTGCCTCAGGCCATGGTGCAGGATACCCCGCTGCTGGACTTCATCAACGAAGTGCAGATGTATTACACCGACGCCCAGGTGGCGGCAACGGCCCTGACCTCTATGACCTCCCAGATGAAGGAGGGCACCATCCGCAAGTGCGACATGGCCAGCATCTACACCTACCAGAACACCCTGTACAAGCTGCAGATGAACGGCCTGCAGCTGCGCAAGTTCATGGAGTGGTCTGCTGCCTTCTTCAAGACCTGGGTGCCCGGCGATGTGACCATTGCCTTTGACCCCTCGGTGCGCTACTACCTGTACGATGCCTTTGCCGGTGTCCGGTATGATCTGGACATCTCCAAGGAGCCGGGCAACCGCATCCAGAACCTGACCTGGATGGACGGCCGCCCCGTGGAGGATACCGACAGCTTTGTGGTGGCCGTGAACAACTACCGCGCCAGTACCCAGCTGCTGACCTATGCAGATATCTTCGCCCCCGGCGATGAGCTGCCCCAGCTGCTGGAGATCGACGTCCGCGGCGACATCGGCGGCGTCCGCGAGCTGCTGGGCGAATACATCCGCACGGTCAAGGGCGGTGTCCTGACCCCCGAGATGGACAACAACTGGAAGATCGTGGGCAACAACTGGAATGCTGCCGACCACGAGAAGGCCGTGCAGCTGCTGCGGGAAGGCAAGCTGAGCCTGAGCGAGAATGCGGACAGCCGCACTCTGCCCGGCAAGGCTATCACCACGGCAGATCTGGCTGCGTTCTGAACCGAATAGAGACCCCCGGAGGCTGCTGCAAGGCATTGCGGCAGTCTCTTTTGTTTTCCACGTTTTTTGGCCGGAATGTGGAAAAGCCGCCCGGGCCGGTTCCGTCTCTTTCTTTTTTCGTCGCTTCGTGGTACAATAACTCTGATTCCATACCGGAAAGGGGAGCGACTTCATGCAGAATTCAACCATTGCGGCCATTGCCACCGCGCCGGGGGCAGGCGGCATTGCCGTAGTGCGCCTTTCCGGCCCGGAGAGCTACGCCGTGGCAGCCCGGGTGTTCCGTCCGGCCAACCCCGCCAAAAAGGTGGAGGAGGCCAAAGGCTATACCGCCCTGTTCGGGAGCTTTCTGGAAGGGGAGGATGCCTTTGACGAGGGCGTGGCCCTGTTTTTCCGGGCACCCCACAGTTACACCGGCGAAGATGTGGTGGAGCTGTCCTGCCATGGCGGGAGCGCTGTGGCCCGGCGGCTGGTGGAGAGCTGCGTGGAAGCCGGGGCTGTCCCGGCGCCCCCCGGCGAGTACACCCGCCGCGCGTTCCTGAACGGCAAACTGAGCCTGACCCAGGCGGAGGCGGTCATGGATCTGGTCTCCGCCGACGGGCGGCAGGGGGCCGCGCTGGCCAATGCATCCCTGAAGGGGGCGCTGGCCCGGAAGATCAGGGCCGAAAAAGAGGCCCTGACCGGTTTGCAGGCCCATCTGGCGGCCTGGGTGGATTTCCCCGAGGAGGATGTGCCGGAGCTGGCGGACGGCCATCTGGTGTCCGTTCTCACTCAGGTAAGGGGGGAGCTGGACACCCTGATCCGGAACTATGACGCGGGGGCCGTCCTGCGGGAGGGCGTGGACTGCGCCATCGTGGGCCGCCCCAATGCAGGCAAGTCCACCCTGCTGAACCTGTTGGCCGGGTTCGACCGGGCGATCGTCACGCCGGTGGCGGGCACTACCCGGGACGTGGTGGAGCAGGCGGTGCAGCTGGGGGATATCCGGCTGAACCTGTCGGACACCGCCGGTCTGCGCCAGACCGAGGACGCCATTGAGGCCGAGGGCATCCGCCGCAGCTGGGAAAAGCTGGAACAGGCCGGGCTGATCCTGGCCGTGTTCGACGGCTCCGAGCCCCTGACCCGGGAGGATCTGGAGCTGGCGCAGAAGTGCGCCGGGCGGCCCGCCATTGCACTGATCAACAAGGAGGACCGGCCCACCCGCTTTGATGCAGAGATGATCGCGGCGGATTTCGCCATGGTGATCCCGGTCTGCTGCCGGGAAGAGGGGAGCCGCAGGGTGATCTCCGCCGCAGTGGCCCGGCTGCTGGGCACGGCGCAGATCGACCCCCATGCCGCCAGCCTGTCGGGGCAGCGGCAGCTTTCGGCGGCCATCCGTGCCCGGGATGCCGTGGCCGGTGCGCTGGAGGCGGTACAGGGGGGCTTCGGGCTGGATGCAGTCTCCGTCTGCGTGGACGATGCCCTTGCGGCCCTCTGCGACCTGACCGGCGAAAATGCGTCGGAAAATGTCATCAATGAAGTTTTTGAACGTTTTTGTGTGGGAAAGTAAGAATGAACCATTTAGGAGATTATGATGTGATCGTCATCGGTGCCGGACATGCGGGCATCGAGGCGGCCCATGCCGCTGCGACGCTGGGGGCAAGGACGGCAGTGTTTACTATGAGCCTGGATGCCATCGGCAACATGCCCTGCAATCCCAGCATCGGCGGAACAGCAAAAGGAACGCTGGTACGCGAATTGGATGCTCTCGGCGGCGTGATGGGCCTTGCGGCGGACGCCACCTATCTGCAGAGCCGGATGCTGAACCGGGGCAAGGGCCCGGCGGTCCATGCCCTGCGGGTCCAGACCGACCGCAAACGCTACCATGAATATATGAAACACGCTCTGGAGCGGACGCCGGGCCTTACCATCCATCAGGCCGAGGTGGTCTCCATTGAGGTGGAGAACGGCCATGTGAAGGGCGTGGTGACCCAGCTGAACGGGGAATACGGCGCAAAATGCGTGGTCATTGCCACCGGCACCAATCTGGGCGGCAAGATCTTTGTGGGCGATGCGTGGTATGCCTCCGGTCCGGACGGGATGCACGCCGCCAACGCCCTGACCGAAAGCCTGAAGGCGGCCGGGCTGCCCCTGCGCCGGTTCAAGACCGGCACACCGGCCCGCGTCCACCGCCGCAGCATCGATTTCTCCCAGCTGGAATGCCAGCCAGGGGACCCGGACAACGAGCTGCAGCCCTTCAGCTTCCTGACGGATGCCCCCATGCACAACAAGGTGGAGTGCTGGATCGCCTATACCAACCCGACGACCCATAAGATCATTCTGGACAACATCCAGCGCAGCCCCCTGTACGGCGGCATGATCGAGGGCGTCGGCCCCCGGTACTGCCCTTCCATCGAGGATAAGGTCGTGCGCTTTGCGGGCAAGGACCGGCACCCCATCTTTGTGGAGCCCTGCGGCGAAAACACCGAGGAGATGTATCTGCAGGGCGCTTCCAGCAGCCTGCCGGAGGATGTGCAGAACGCCTTTTACCGCAGCATCAAGGGGTTCGAACATCTTGAGATCATGCGCCCGGCCTACGCCATCGAGTATGACTGTGTGGACCCCACCAGTCTGGAAGCCACGCTGGAAAGCAAGGTGGTCCGGGGCCTGTACGGGGCCGGGCAGTTCAACGGGACGTCCGGCTATGAGGAAGCTGCGGCCCAGGGCCTGCTGGCAGGCCTGAACGCCGCCCGGAATGCTCTGGGAAAGGACCAGCTGATCCTGGCCCGCCATACCAGCTATCTGGGAACGCTGGTGGATGATCTGGTCACCAAGGGCGTCATGGACCCCTACCGGATGATGACCAGCCGCAGCGAGTACCGCCTGACCCTCCGGCAGGATAACGCCGACCAGCGGCTGACCCCCATTGGCCGGGAATACGGTCTGGTGCAGGACGACCGCTGGGCGAAATACCAGCACACCCAGAGCCTTCTGGAAGCCGAGCGCCGCCGCCTGCACGAGGCGCACCTCCGCACCGCAGAACTGCAGGCGGCCATGGAGGCGGCGGGGATCGCCCCGGCAGCCGAGGGCGGCATTGCCGAAGAGCTGCTCCGCCGCCCGGAGATCCACTATCCGCTTATTGCGGGGATCATCGGCTGGGGAGAGGGGATCACCCCCATGCTGGCCGAGCGTCTGGAGACCGAGATCAAATATGCCGGGTACATCGCCCGGCAGGACCGGATGATCCGCGAGGTCGCCCGCCACGAAAAGACGGTCATCCCGGAGAAATTTTCCTATGAAGGGCTCACGGGCCTGACGCTGGAAGCCCGGGAAAAGCTGGCCCGCATCCGTCCCCGGAACCTGGGGCAGGCGGGCCGCATCCCGGGGGTATCGCCGTCGGATGTGGCGCAGCTGAGCATTGCGCTGGCGGCGGCAAAGAGGGGAGAATGAACATGGAGCTGATACTGTACGAAGGCCGCCCGGCAGACTGCACCGGCCGGCTGGAAAAAGAGATCCGCACCTACGATCTGCTGGATGCCCTGGGCATCCCGTTCTGGCGGACGGATCACGCATTCATGAAGGCGGACACCATGGAGGACTGCAAGGTCATCGACGACTGCCTGGGAGCTACCGTCTGCAAGAACCTGTTCCTCTGCAACCGGCAGAAAACGAACTACTACCTGCTCATGATGCCGGGGGACAAGCCTTTCAAGACCAAGGAGCTGTCCCACCAGCTGGGGATCGCCCGGCTGAGCTTTGCCTCCCCGGAGGACATGGAGCAGTATCTGGACTGCACACCGGGGTCCTCCTCCATCATGGGCCTTGCCAACGACAGAGAGAACCGGGTGCAGCTGCTGATGGATGAGGATGTGACCCGTGGCGAATTCCTGGGCTGTCATCCCTGCATCAATACCTCTTCGCTGAAGCTGCGCACGGCGGATGTGATGGAAAAGTTTCTGCCTGCGGTCCATCACGAGCCGGTCTTTGTGCATCTGACCGGCGAATAACAGAAAGGAAAACGGCACTATGATCGACAAAAAGCGTCTGGAAGAAAAGTGTTCCACGTGGAACATTGCCCTGACCGGGCGGCAGCTGGACCAGCTGGATGCCTTTGCGCAGATCCTTGTGGACTACAACCAGAAGGTCAACCTGACCGCCATCACCGACCCCGAGGGCATTGAGGACAAGCATTTCCTCGACAGCCTGCTCTTTGCCAGCCAGCCCGAAGTGGCAGGGAAGATGGTGGATGTGGGTGCCGGTGCCGGTTTTCCGGGCATCGTGACCAAGATCTACAAGCCGGAGCTGGAGCTGACCCTCATGGAGCCCACCGGCAAACGGGTGGAGTTCCTGAAATATGCCTGCGCTCAGCTGGGGCTGACCGGGGTGGAGTTCGTCAAGGAGCGCGCCGAAGAGGCCGCCCGGAAGGTCTGGCGGGAGCAGTTTGATCTGGCTTCGGCCCGGGCCGTGGCCGCGCTGCCCATGCTGGCCGAGTACTGCCTGCCGCTGGTCAAGCCCGGCGGAAACTTCCTGGCCATGAAGGGCGCTTCCGGCGAGGAGGAGCTGGCCGCCGCCCGGGGTGCCATCAAAAAGCTGGGCGGAGAATACAAAGAGACCCGCACCCTGCACCTGCCCGGCGGCGACACCCGCACTCTGATCCTCTGCAAAAAGATTTCGCAGACTCCGACAGCCTACCCCAGAAACGGCGGTAAAATCGCAAAATCGCCGCTGAAATAACGGAAATACGTCCGAAATATGAGAAGCCCTGCCGAACGAATCTTCTGGCAGGGCTTTTTGTTTTCTGGTACACTGGGTGCAGAGCCAAGCGATTTTCCACTGTTTCCCGGGAAACGGTGGAAAACCCTGTCACATTTCAGCGAAAGGGGAAAGAATCATGTTTGAATGGAAGAAATCTGCCGGAAAGATCTACACCCTGCCCGTGGATGCCATCCGCCCGTCGCCGTTTCAGGCCCGCACCACCTTTGACGAAAAGGAGCTGGCGGGGCTGGCCCAGAGCATTCTGGAAAACGGTCTGCTGCAGCCCATCTCGGTGCGCCGCACCGGCGACGGCTACGAGCTGGTGGCAGGGGAGCGGCGGCTCCGGGCCTGCAAGCTGGCCAAACTGCCCACCATCCCCGCCATCCTCTGCGACTGCGGCGACGAGAAAACGGCGGCCCTCGGCCTGCTGGAAAACCTCCAGCGGGAGGACCTGAATCCCTTTGAGCAGGCGCAGGGCCTGCGGGACGTCATGGTGCTGTGGGACTGCACCCAGGCCGAAGCCGCCAAACGGCTTGGCATGGCGCAGCCCACCCTCGCCAACAAACTGCGGCTGCTGCAGCTCACCGCCGACCAGCGCCAGTTCGTGCTGGACAACGGCCTCACCGAGCGCCACGCCCGGGCCGTGCTCCGCCTGCCGGAGAACCGCCGCAGCGAGGCCCTGATCACCATTGCCCGGCGGCGGATGAATGCCCGGCAGACCGACCTCTACATTGAGCAGCTGCTCAACCAGACCGCGGCAGGCCGCCACCGGATCTCCATGGTCAAGGATGTCCGGATCTTTGTCAACACCATCGACCACGCCATCCGGCTGATGACGGACAACGGCGTCCCCGCCACCGCCCACCGGGAAGAGCGGGACGGCTACATCGAATACACCGTCCGCATCCCCACCGCCGCAGCACAGAAATAGGGAATTGTTCCACGTGGAACAGAAAAGAATCCGAAAAAATCCACAAAAAACGGTTTGCAAGGCGTAAAATTCGGCAGAAGCGGTTCAAAAAGCCGTTCTGATGTGCTATACTAGAAGATAAAGGGGCCTTGCTGCGGGGAAAACAGCGGACCCTGACCTCGGATGTTCCACGTGGAACAAATAAATTTTCCCGGGAGGAAACAAATCGCGTGGCAAAAATCGTTGCAATTGCAAACCAAAAAGGCGGCGTGGGCAAGACCACAACGGCCGTGAACCTTTCATCCTGCGTTGCGGCTCTGGGCAAAAAGACCCTGATCGTGGATCTGGACCCGCAGGGCAACACCACCACCGGCTACGGCATCCCCAAGCGGAGCGTGGAAGTGGGCACCTATGAACTGCTGATCGGCGAGGCGGAGGCCCGCGAGGCCATCCGCAAGACCGAGTTCCGGACGGATGTCATCGGTTCCAACACCCGGCTGGCTGGTGCGGGACTGGAAATGATCGACCTGCCGGGCCGCGAGAGCCGCCTGCGCAAGGCGCTGGCCACGGTGCAGAAGGACTACGACTTCATCTTCATCGACTGCCCGCCCAGCCTGGATCTGCTGACGCTGAACGGCCTGTGCGCCTGCGACAGTGTGCTGATCCCCATCCAGTGTGAGTACTACGCGCTGGAAGGCCTGTCGGAGCTGATCAGTACCCTCAAGACCATCCGCAAGAAGTACAACCCCTATCTGGACATCGAGGGCGTGGTGTTCACCATGTTTTCCGGACGGCTGAACCTGACGCTGCAGGTGGTGGATCAGGTCAAGAAGTATTTTGGCTCCAAGGTCTACAAGACCACGATCCCGCGGACCATCCGCATTTCGGAGGCACCCAGCTACGGGCAGCCCATCAATTTCTACGAGCCCAAGGGCAAGGGCAGCGAAGCGTACATGGATCTGGCGATCGAGTTCATCAAGAACAACCGCCCTCATGAGCCGGTCCGCCGCCGGACCAAAGGCGGCAGCGCCGCCGCAGAGGCCGGGGCCAACGCACTGGAACAAGTGAAGCAGAGGGAGTCGTGATCTATGGCAAAGAGAAAAGGAGGCCTCGGCCGGGGGCTGGAAAGTCTGTTTGAGGACACGGCCCCCAGCTTTGAGTCCGATACCCGGATCGAGTCGCTGCCCCTGCGGGAGATTGAACCCGACCCGGAACAGCCCCGCAAGACCTTTGACGATGAGGCGCTGGCAGAGCTGGCGGCCAGCATCTCGGAACATGGGCTGCTGCAGCCCATCGCCGTGCGGCCCCACGGGCTGGACAATTACCGCATCGTGGCGGGTGAGCGCCGCTGGCGGGCCTGCCGGATGGCAGGGCTGACCGATGTGCCCGTCATCGTGAAGGATGTGACTGACGAGCAGGCCATGGAGCTGGCGCTGGTGGAGAACCTCCAGCGCGAGGACCTGGACCCGGTGGAAGAAGCCCTGGGCATCCGGGAGCTGATGACCCGCTG
This sequence comes from uncultured Faecalibacterium sp., assembly GCA_934526125.1. Taxonomy (GTDB): domain Bacteria; phylum Bacillota; class Clostridia; order Oscillospirales; family Ruminococcaceae; genus Faecalibacterium. Next base: position 26,901 of record CAKSZU010000005.1, read on the forward strand.
CGATCTGACCCAGGAGCAGGCGGCCCGGAAGCTGGGCAAGAGCCGCAGCGCCCTTGCCAACAGTCTGCGGCTGCTCAACCTGCCGGAATCGGTGCTGGAGCTGCTGAAGAGCGGTTTCCTGACCACGGGCCATGCCAAGGTGATCCTGGGCCTGCCCACGCCGGAGCTGCAGGAGCAGGCGGCACAGCTCATCGCTGACCACGAACTGAACGTCCGTCAGGCCGAGGCTCTGTGCAAGAAGCTGGCAAAGCCCCCGAAGGAGCCGGAAGAACCGGCCCCCCGCGGGACCCTGCCTGTGGAAGTGGAAGAGAGCCTGAAACAGGTGCTGGGCAGCGAGGTCAATGTGGCCTACCACGGCGGCAAGGGCAAGCTCACCGTCCATTTTTATTCGGACGAGCAGCTCCGGGCCTTTGCAAATCTGCTGGGGCAGTACCAGCAGGAGGGCTGACCGACGGCCGGCCCGAACGAAGCGATCTGAGGCGGCATTCCCGCCTCTGAACGGCGCAGGACAGGGGAGCCCCTGCCTGCGGGAACCGAAATAGAGTAAGGAGAGTAAATCATGCTTGATATCAAATTTGTCCGTGACAACCCGGACGCGGTCAAGGAAAACATCAAGAAGAAGTTCCAGGATGCAAAGCTTCCTCTCGTGGACGAAGTCATCGAGAAGGACGCCAAGTACCGCGAGTGCCTGAAGGAAGTGGAAAGCCTGAAGGCTGCCCGCAACAAGCTGAGCAAGGCCAACGGCCCCCTGTTCGGTCAGCTGAAGAAGTGTACCGACGAGGCCCAGAAGGCTGAGCTGCAGAAGCAGATCGACGCCAACAACGCCGCCGTCAAGGCCGATGCCGACAAGATGGCCGAGCTGGAGGCCGAGGAGGCAAAGCTGTCTGCCCGCATCCAGGAGATCATGTACACCATCCCCCAGATGATCGACCCCAGTGTGCCCATCGGCCCGGACGATACCCACAATGTGGAAGCACAGCGCTTCGGCGAGCCCGTGGTGCCCGATTTCCCCATCCCGTACCACACCGAGATCATGGAGAGCTTTGACGGCATTGATATGGACGCCGCAGGCCGCGTGGCCGGCAACGGTTTCTACTATCTGCTGGGCAACATCGCCCGCCTGCACGAGGCTGTCCTGGCCTATGCCCGCGATTTCATGATCAACAAGGGCTTCACCTATGTGATCCCTCCCTTCATGATGCACGGCAACGTGGTGCAGGGCGTCATGTCCTTCCCCGAGATGGACGCCATGATGTACAAGATCGAGGGTGAGGACCTGTACCTGATCGGCACCAGCGAGCACACCATGATCGGCCGCTTCATCGACCAGACCATCGACGAGAGCAAGATGCCCCTGACCCTGACCTCTTACAGCCCCTGCTTCCGCAAGGAGAAGGGTGCCCACGGCATCGAGGAGCGCGGCATCTACCGCATCCACCAGTTCGAGAAGCAGGAGATGATCGTGGTCTGCCGCCCCGAGGAGAGCGCCGACTGGTACGAGAAGCTGTGGCAGATGTCCGTGGAGCTGTTCCGCAGCATGGAGATCCCCGTGCGCCAGCTGAACTGCTGCTCCGGCGATCTGGCTGACCTGAAGGTCAAGAGCTGCGATATCGAGGCATGGAGCCCCCGCCAGCAGAAGTACTTCGAGGTCTGCTCCTGCTCCAATCTGGGTGACGCACAGGCACGCCGCCTGCACATCCGCATCAAGGGCAAGGACGGCAAGACCTATCTGGCCCACACCCTGAACAACACCTGCGTGGCTCCTCCCCGGATGCTGATCGCTTTCCTGGAGAACCACCTGCAGGCCGACGGCTCTGTGACCATCCCCGAAGTGCTGCAGCCCTATATGGGCGGCTTGAAGGTCATGGTTCCCACCCACAAGAAGGGCTGAGCCTGAACTTTTCCACACAAGCTGCATCAAACGTTGAAAAGACCGCGGTCCGTTCTCTCCGCTTGGGGGGGCGGGCGGCGGTCCTTTTTTGCGAGGCAACAAAATTTGAACTTTTTTGAAAAAAGCTGTTGACAAAACGGGCTTGATTGGATATAATAATAAAGCACTGTTCAAGTGCGATAAATAAATATGGCGGTATAGCTCAGTTGGCTAGAGCATTCGGTTCATACCCGAAGTGTCACCGGTTCAAATCCAGTTACCGCTACCACGTTACAGAGTTTCGCTAAGATAAGGGGGACGGTCGTCCGCAGTAGTGGACGATGAAAGTCGGAGGTTTTAGCGAAGCTCTGTATTTGTAAGGCCCGTTGGTCAAGCGGTTAAGACACGGCCCTTTCACGGCTGTAACATGGGTTCGATTCCCGTACGGGTCATAAAAAAGCACTCCCAATCTTAGGATTGGGAGTGCTTTTTTATGCAACCCGGCCGAGGAATCGAACAGCACGGGCCGCCCGCAGGCGGCGGAGTACAGCCCAGTGGGCTGTACTCCAGTGCGCGGGTGCCGACGGCCAGAAATATCAGAAGGGGGAGCAGCCGTCCGAATCCCGGCCGAGGAATCGAACAGCACGGGCCGCCCGCAGGCGGCTCTCTACGTTGGGGGAATTCTTCTTTTCGGCTGCCATGGACAAAACAAGGAACATCCTGTGAACAGAATGCAAAAAAACCGGGGACATTCCGTGATGGCTCCGGTTTCTGCATTTCAGGATTCAGTGATGGGTCACATACTGCAGGATATCCTCCGGCACGGCGGCCAGGGCGTCGGCCCCGGCGGCGGTCAGCTCCGCCCGGCCCCGGAAGCCCCAGAGGGCACCCATGGCGGGCAGGCCGGCATTGTGTCCGGTGAGGATGTCCACGTCGCTGTCGCCCACGAACAGGGTGGAGGCGGGGTCTGCGTCCAGATCCTGCATCAGGCGGAACACGCCGGTGGGGTCCGGCTTGGTGGGCACCCCGGGGCGGCTGCCCCGCACGATGAGGAACCGCTCCTCGCCGAAGTAGTGGGCAATGATCCTGCCGCACAGGGGGTCGGCCTTGTTGGAAAAGACGGCGCACCGGACGCCGAGGCCGTTCAGGGCGTCCACCAGCGCGGCAATGCCGGGGTAAGGCGCGGTTTTATCTTCCTTATGGGCATCGTACCGGGCCGTGAACTCGGCCAGCGTGGCGGCCAGCTGCTCCGGGCTGCGGCAGTCGGCGGGGGAGAACCGCTCCACCAGTTTGGGGATGCCGTTGCCCACCATGTGCTTGAACTGCTCCACCGTGAAGGTGGGCCAGCCGTGCTGTGTGCAGACCCAGTTCCCGGCATCGGCCAGATCGTCGATGGTGTTCAGCAGGGTGCCGTCCAGATCGAATAATACAGTTTTTATCATACGGATTCGCTTCTTTCCAAAAATTTGAAAAACTTCTCGGCGTCCCGCACCGGGATGCTCCGGACCTTCAGCTTCACCCAGCCGGGAAACGTCAGGACCAGATTGGTGCGCTGCGCCTGAATGGCCCAGGGGGACTGCACCGCGGTCAGGCAGACATCCGGGTGGAACACGCAGATGCTGTGGAGATACAGCCCCTTCTGCCGCCGCAGGGTCATCCGGCCCTCCCGCAGCCAGATGCCCTCCCGCCGGTAGCCGCTGACCGCCCCGCAGAGCAGGGCCCCGAAAAACAGGGTGGGGATCAGCAGGGTCACCGTCAGCCCGGGCAGGACGGTGGCCGAGACCAGCGTCAGCAGAAGGCAGAGGGCAAAGGGGATCCCGGCGGGCAGGAAAAAGATCAGGCTCCGCTGCTCGGTGCGGGCCAGCAGATCCGGCGGCATCCGGAACTCCGGCAGCAGCTCCCGGAACATGGCCTCCTCGCCGGAACGGTAGACGAAAAGGGGCAGCTCCGGGCTGCAGCAGCCTGCTGTCACGAACACGGGCCAGCGCTTCATCAGCCGGGCAGCGGGGGAGATGCGGACATCGGCAAAGCTGATCTGATCGATCATGACCCTGCACTCGAACAGATCCAGAAAGCCGCCCCGGCTCCCGATCTGCTCCGCCGTGTGCCACACGGTGTAGTGGACGGTCTGGGCAAAGCTGCGCACCAGACTGGCCCCCAGCAGGAATCCGGCCGCCGCCAGCAGCCAGGCGGCACCGGCAGGCAGCCACCGGGCCGCAAACTGCGCCACAAACCGGATCGGGAGGTCGGGCAGGACCATCGGGTCCAGCTCCGGCAGATCCCGGGTCTGCCGCACGGCCAGTGCCAGCAGAGCCAGCGTGGAAAGGCCGTTTGCCCCCAGCAGCACCAGGGCAGCCCGTTCCCCTCCGGCAGGCCGGTGCAGAACAGGCGCTTCAACGGGCATCAGACGGTCGGCCGCGGCCTGGGCATCGGCCCGGGTCAGACAGAGGGTCACAGCCCGCTTTTGGGAGTTGCCCACGGGGTAGAGGGTCAGCCGGCTGGCCCCGGCCAGCCGGTAGAGAAAAGGCCGCTCAATGGTCAGGGCTGCGATCCGGTCGCTCCGCAGGGTCTGTTCCAGCCGGATGCCCGGCTTCCAGAACAGATGCAGGACCCCGGCTTCGTCCAGCCCCCAGCCGCAGGCGTGCAGCAGCCCCCAGCTCAGGGCAAAGAGCAGCACCAGCAGCACCGCGTCCTGCCGCAGGGCGTTCCACAGGGCGTCCCAGTTCCGCGCGAACAGCACCTGGATCAACGGCAGCAGGCAGAGGATCAGAGTCTTGCGCAGGAACCGCAGCACGGCAAAGGGATGCAGGCGTTTTTCGGTCATCGGATCCCCTCCGTAAGTGCATGGGCCAGCACCGCAGCCTGCTCCGCAGGCACGGCGGGCAGGACCAGCCGCGCCCCCGGGGCCGTGATGATCAGGACACTGGCCCCGGCCAGCCGCAGCAGCGGGGTGCGCAGCTGCAGCACTTCGGTGACGGCCCGCCGGGAGACCGCCCGCTTCACCGGGAACGCAATTCCCGCGTAGACGGTCAGGGTCTCGGCTCCCAGTGCGGCGGCAAAGCTGAGCCCGCGCAGCCGCGCCAGGAGTACCAGCCCGGCCCACAGCAGGCAGAAAAGGCATCCGGCGGGCAGACTCTGCCAGAATACAAAGGGTGCCGCCAGCACCCCGGGCAGGGCGGCCCAGCAGCAGAGCACGGCCCGCCCCCGGGGCAGGATGACCAGCGCCGTGCGGCGCAGCTCCCGCTCCGTCACTTGCCGCTCAGCTCCCATGCATCGGTCAGCAGGTGCAGCGTGTCGTCCTGAGTCAGCACCAGGATGCGGTCCCAGGGCAGCAGGACGGTATTGCCGTGGGGGATGATGAACTCGGTGTCCCGGGTGATGCTGACCAGGATGGCGTCCCCGGGGATGGGCACATCCTTGATGGCCTTGCCCGCAAATTTGAAGTCCTCCGGCAGCAGGATCTCGTTCAGGCTGGCGGTGCCGCCGCCCAGACTCAGCAGCTGGCGGATGGTATCCGTCTCGATCTCCCGCTCCAGGATATGGCTCAGGTTGTCGGTGCCGCAGACCACGGTGTCCACCCCGAGGGTGTGCAGCAGCTCCCGGTTCTTGGGGTTGGAGGCCCGCGCCACCGTGCGGTCCACCCCGAACTCCCGCTTGGCGATCTGGCAGGCCACCAGATTGTCCTCATCGGAGCCGGTCACGGCCACAAAGGCATCGCAGCTGGCGGTGTCGGCGGTGCGCAGGATATCCACGCTGATGGAGTTGCCGCAGATCACCGGGATGTCCAGCGAGTCTGCCAGCATCCGGCACTGGGTCTCCACCGGCTCAATGATCACGACGGAATGGTGGTTGGACAGCAGGCTCTGGGCCAGATACTGCCCTACACGGCCGCCGCCAGCAATACAGACTTTCATATCAAAGTTCTCCTATACGATCTGTAAAAGAAACTGGCCCCCGCTGGGGGCCCGCCGGGTCATTTCGACAGGGCGCGGAATACGGCCTGCTCGGTGAGGATGGTGGGGCAGACGGTGTCCAGCTCAAAGGCCTTGTGGTACAGCACCTGCAGATGGGGGTCCGAGACGCGGCAGATGACCTTTTCCCGCCGGAAGATGTTCTTTGCGATCTGTGCGGCCATCAGGTTCACCGAGTCGTCCTCGCTGACGGCAGCCACGGCGTCGCAGTTCTCCACGCCGCCCTGCTTGAGGACATCGGGGTCGGTGGGGTCGCCGATCAGGGCGGTGCCCCCGAAACTGTAATCGTCGAAGCTGTCCAGCCGCTTGATCTGTTCGGGATCCTTTTCGATCAGCGAAATGTCGTGCCCGATCCGCTCCAGATCGCGCACCAGTGCTGCGCCCACCTGACCGCAGCCGATCACCAGAATATTCATGGAGGATACCTCGTTTTCTGACCCCATTCGATTTGTCGTTCGGGTCATCTCCAGTATAACATATTTCACCCCGCAGATAAATACGGAGAAACGGACGGGGCAAAAATTTGAGATTTTCCGTGCGCACTCCCTCATAATATGATATACTGAAAACTGAATCCGAAATCGAGCACAGCAGGGCGCAGACACGCCCTGCGGGAGGGAGAACTCATGTTTCTTGAAATCCTGAAAGCGATCCTGATGGGCATTGTGGAGGGCATCACCGAATGGCTCCCCATTTCGTCCACCGGTCATATGATCCTTGTGGAACAGATCGTCCGCTTCAACGCCAGCGAGGAGTTCATGTCCATGTTCCGGGTAGTCATCCAGCTGGGCGCCATCCTGGCGGTGGTGGTGCTGTTCTGGAACAAACTCTGGCCTTTCGGGCTGCGGCACGGCCGGGTGATCTCAAAGCCCGCTGTCTGGCAGCTCTGGTTCAAGGTGGTGGCCGCCACCATCCCGGTGCTGATCATCAGCCCGCTGGACGACTGGATGGAGGACCACTTCTACAATTACATCACCGTGGCCGCCATGCTGATCCTCTACGGCGTCCTCTTCATTCTGGTGGAGAACCGCCGCACCACCCCCCACGTCTCCCGGCTGGAGCAGATCTCCTACCGCGAAGCCTTCATCATCGGCGTGTGGCAGATGCTGGCCATCATCCCCGGCACCTCCCGCTCCGGTGCCACCATCGTGGGCGGCCTGCTGCTGGGTCTGTCCCGGGCCTGCGTGGCAGAGTTCACCTTCTTCCTGGCCATCCCGGTCATGGCAGGCGCGTCTCTGCTCAAGGTCCTCAAATTCGCCCTCTCCGGGATCGCCATCACCGGAACCGAGATCGCCGTCCTCGTGGTGGGCTGCGTTGTGGCCTTCGCGGTCAGCCTGGCGGCCATCCGCTTCCTGATGGACTACGTCAAGCGCCACAACTTCAAGTTCTTCGGCCTTTACCGGATCGTGCTGGGCCTCGTGGTGCTGGCCGTGGCCGCCGTCACCGCACTGGTGTAAAACCGGACTCTTCCGTGAGCCGCCGCATGGGAAACCGTGCGGCGGCTTTTCTGTAGGCAGTCACAGATTTGGAAGGCCGGATTTGTGGATATCGTCAAACTTGGGGCAGAATCTTGACAGACCACGGCACAGAAAGTAGTATTGAGTCGGAAAAGAAACAGGAAAGGCCTGTTTCGTGTAAGGCAATTTACGGGAGGAATGTGTTATGAGAACGCTTTGGAACAAGGCGAAGCGGATCGGCGCGCTGGCCCTTGCGGCGGCAATGCTGGCCGGTACGCTGGCCATGCCGGTTTATGCGGCGTATGACCCGACTTATCTTGCGGACTGGGAAGCAGCATGGAACAGCGACGGAGACAAGACGCAGAGTTATCTGAACATGATCCAGAAGTACCCGAACGGTACGGATGCGTATTTCTGGTATGTGAATGAGTATTACAGCAACTGGTGGAACGGATATGCAGAGTATCAGCCGGAGATGTTCCCGGAGCTGATCGGCTATCTGAACAAACTCATCAGTCTGGATGATATCACGGACAATCCGTACACGGCCCGTTGGGATGACGGCCCGGATGGATACTGGGTAGACCCGGACGGCTACGAGAGAAACTATACGCTGGAAGCAGTCTCCAAGAAGGCGGACTTCGAGATGTGGACCCAGGGCCATCAGGAGCAGACCGCAAATGCGGAGCAGGAATATCTGGATCAGTGGGACCGGGATGTCCGTGCAGAGGTGACGAACCGTGCGCAGACCCTGGCGAAGGAGAAGCAGTTCCTTCTGAGCAGAGGCTATACGGCGGAGGAAGCCGCAGAGTATGCACAGGAGGATCTGGCAGAAGCTGAGACGGCACTGAACCAGACGATCCCGGCGTATCGGAAGGAGCTGGAGGCCATCCGTTCCTGGTACAACAACGGCCAGAACAGCTTCAAGGTCGGCGTATACTCGGATACAGAAGGGCAGGGTTCCCTGAGCGTCAATGGCGGAATGTGGGATACAGCACTCAACCTGTACACCAACACCGGTTCGATCCGGATCAGCACCTCGAAGCAGATCCGCGGGATCCAGAGAAAGCTGAATTCCATGACGATCTTCGTCCCCAAGGGAACCAGCGTCACAACGGAGACCACTTCCGGCAGGTATTATGGAGAGGGCTTCATGATCTGGGAAGAAGACTATACCGCCAAAACAGGCCCGGGCAATATTGCAGAGAGTTACGGCAAATACAACGGAGATCGCTATCAGATCTTTGTAGTAGGCGTATAACGCAGGAAAAGGGAGCCGCCGTATGGGAAACCGTGCGGCGGCTCCCTTTTTCTTTGTCCTAAAATGTGCTATACTGGACCCATAAAAGAGAGGAAGCGGCAGGGTGCCGCGCAAAAACAATGGAGGAGAAACGCTATGGAAGCATCGACTGTCTATTACACGGACTTCCGCTGTCCGGTGGGCACCAGCCTGACCGAAAAGCTCCGCCGCCTGTGCATCGCGGCGGGGATCAAGAACATCGACATGGACGGCAAGTTCGTGGCCATCAAGATGCACTTCGGTGAGCTGGGCAATCTGGCTTATCTGCGCCCCAATTACGCCAAGGCCGTGGCCGACCTGTGCAAGGAGCAGGGAGGACTGCCCTTCCTGACCGACTGCAACACCCTGTATCCGGGCAGCCGGAAAAATGCGCTGGAGCATCTGTCCTGCGCGCAGGAGAACGGCTTCTGGCCCATGACCACCGGCTGCCAGATCCTCATTGCCGACGGTCTGCGGGGCACCGATGAGGTGGAAGTGCCCGTCCCCAACGGCGAATACTGCAAGACGGCCAAGATCGGCCGGGCCGTCATGGATGCGGATGTGTTCATCAGCCTGACCCACTTCAAGGGCCACGAGTCCACCGGTTTCGGCGGTGCCATCAAGAACATCGGCATGGGCTGCGGCTCCCGCGCGGGCAAGATGGAACAGCACGCTTCCGGCCACCCTGCCGTGCAGGAGAGCCTGTGCCGCGGCTGCCACCGCTGCGCAAAGGAGTGCGGCTCCGATGCCATCACCTATAACGAGAACAACAAGGCGGTCATCGATCAGAACAAGTGCAAGGGCTGCGGCCGCTGCATCGGTGCCTGCAATTTCGATGCCATCTACTCCCAGTACGACAGCGCCAACGAGATGCTGGACCGCAAGATGGCCGAGTACGCCGCCGCGGTCTGCCACGGCCGCCCCTGCTTCCACATCAGTCTGGTGCAGGATGTCAGCCCCAACTGCGACTGCCACGGCGAGAACGATGCCCCCATCCTGCCGGATATCGGCATGTTCGCTTCCTTTGACCCGGTGGCGCTGGATCAGGCCTGCGCCGACGCCTGCCTGAACGCCCAGCCCCTGCCCAACAGCCAGCTGAGCAGCAATCTGGCAAAACCCGGCTGGAACTGCCACCACGACAACTTCAAGGACTCCAACCCCAACATCGAGTGGAAGGCCACCCTGGAGCAGGCCGAGAAGATCGGCATGGGCAGCCGCCAGTATACGTTGAAAAAAATCTGATTTTTCTGACAGCAAAAAAGCTGCCGCGCGAGCTGTGCGGCAGCTTTTTTTCGTTGTTCCGGATCAGTACTCGCTGGAAGCGGGCACCAGGGCATCGATGACATCGGCCAGAGCTTTCCAGTTCTCTTCGGAGCAGCCGGGCAGCTTCCCGGCGTCCAGACCGGCATCCTCGATCCGGCCGGTCATGCTGTCCTTGTCGGTCAGCAGGGCTTCAGCATCGGCCCGGATCAGGGGCCAGGCATCGGCAAAGCCAGACTGCTCGTCCTCGGTCAGGCCGTCATACCACTGGGTATAGGCATCCTCGATGGCGCTGGTCTGCTGCAGCTCCATATTGCAGTCCTCGGCCCAGCCCAGCAGGCTGGCGGCCGCGATCACCGATTTCAGCGAGCAGCCGGAGACGCCGGGTCCCCAGCCGAGACAGGGGGCAAAGGCCTCGTCGGTGTCGGAGATGGTGAACAGGGAGTTGCCGCCCTGATCCAGTGCCCCGGGCCGGCCGGTGTCGGCCTGCACGGTGGAAGAGGGTGCGCTGCCGCTGGAGGCAGCGTTGGAAGAAGCGCCGCTGCATCCGGCCAGCAGACTGCACAGCAGTGCGGCGGCCAGCAGCAGGGAACAAAAACGCTTGCGGTTCATGATGGGTCCTCCTTTTATCGGGTCCCGGCCAGGGGCCGGTGAGGTCGTTCTGGTATGATTCTAGTATACTGTTCCTCTTGGCGGTTGTCAATCGGCGTATGCAGGACGAATTTTCAGTGCCGCTGTGCAAATTGTACAAAGAATGACCGGTTTTTTCTCAGTCGGGCGGGATTGACATTTTTTGCGCTGGCGCGTATAATCCGGCCATACTGCAAAATGGGGATACCCTGCAGGAAAAGGAAAGGAGGAGAGAAACGAATGCAGAAACTGCTGCAGCGGCTGGAACACTTTTCACAGGTGCTGCTGTCGCCGTTGTCCTATCTTTCGGCGGCGGGCCTGCTTCTGGTGGCGGGAGCCCTGCTCACCAGCAAGCCTCTGTGTCAGGTGCTGCCGGTGCTGCGATGGGGTCCGCTGCATCTGGCGGGGCAGCTGCTTTACAACGGGATGATGGCCCTCATCAACAACCTCAGCGTGATCCTCTGCGTGGGGGTGGCGGCGGTGCAGGCCCGGGACGAAAAGCAGGAAGCCGCCCTGCTGGCCCTGATGGCCTACCTGATCTTCCTGACCACCAACCACACGGCACTGGAGGCGCTGGGCCTGCTGGCAGAGCCCGACTCCATGACCGGCCTTGCCGGGACAGGCCAGACCACCATTCTGGGCATCCAGGTGCTGGATACCGGCGTGGCCGGGGGCATCCTGCTGGGCTTTGCGGCGGCCTGGCTCTTCAACCGCACCTTTGAGCGGTCCTTCAAGGGCGTGATCACCCAGCTGTATTCCGGTCTGCGGTGGTCTTTTCTGTGCCTGTCGGGTCTTGCGGCGGCCATGGGGCTGGTGTTCTGCTTTCTCTGTCCGCCCCTGCAGCGGGCCGTGGGGGCCCTGACGGGCTGGATCGCGGCCTCAGGCAATGCGGGGATCTTCCTCTACGGCTTTCTGGAACGGCTGCTCATCCCCACCGGGCTGCATCACCTCATCTATATGCCCTTCCAGTTCTCGGCGCTGGGCGGCACCCTGACGGTGGGGTCTGTGACCTACTCGGGGGCCTACACCGTCACCATGACGGAGTACACCATGGGTCTGCCGCTGTCGGACAGCATCGTCTGGATGTACACCGGCTTCACCAAGACCTTCGGCTATCTCGGCATCGCGGCGGCCTTCATCTTCACCTCCCGGCAGGAGAACCGGGCCCGCACCGCCGCGGCCATGGTGCCGCTGGCAGTCACGGCCTCGCTGGCCTCCATCACCGAGCCCATCGATTTCCTGTTCTGCTTCCTCTCGCCGGTGCTCTGGGTCACCCATGCCGCCATCACCGGCGGGTTTATGGTGCTGCTGAACCTGTTCCATGTCCGGGCCTTTACCTCCAACCTGCTGGGTTCGCTGGTGTTCAACCTCAGCGCCGGAGCGGGGCACACGAACTATCCGCTCCTCTATCTGCTGGGTCTGGCCGAGATCCTGACCTACTTCGTGGTGTTCAGCGCCCTGATCCGGCTGCTGGATCTGCCCACCCCGGGCCGGGAGACCCCGCCGCCTGCGGCCGAGGAACTGCCCATCGACCCGGCCGGCCTCCGCCGGATGATCCAGGCGCTGGGTGGGCCGGAGAACATTGCCCGGCTGGACAACTGCTTTACCCGCCTGCGGCTCACGGTGCGGGACGCCTCACTGCTGGATATGGGGACCCTGCTGGCCCTGCCCCACAAGGGCATCGTGCTGCAGGGCCAGAGCCTGCAGGTGGTCTGCGGGCTGAACGCCGCCCGGCTGCGCCGCGCGCTGGAAGAACAGCTGCACGCGGCGGCCCCGGTCTGATTTGCTTTTTGCAGGCACAGAGCGTATAATTGTCAGGTACAAAGGATCAACGAATACTGAAGGAGTATCGAACTATGCAGAACACTGCTTTTTCCATCGAAGGTCTCTTCGATTTTCTGAACGCCGGTGTCAGCGCGTTCCATTCCACTGCAGCGGCGGTGAAGATCCTGGAAGCCAACGGCTACCGGAACTGCCCCGAAGGCTCTGCCTGGGAGCTGGCCCCCGGCGGCAAGTACTACACCACCCGCAACGGCTCGGCAGTGCTGGCCTGGCGGATGCCCCGGGGCGAGCTGACCGGCTGGCATGTGGCCGCCAGCCACAGTGATTCGCCCACCTGGCGGATCAAGGAGCTGGACGGCGGCAGGGACGCCGTCTTTGCCAAGGCCGAGACCGAGGGCTACGGCGGCATGATCATGCCCACCTGGATGGACCGTCCCCTGAGCGTGGCGGGCCGCATCCTGGTCCGCACCGAGAGCGGCATCCGCAGTGTGCTGGTACACCCGGACCGGGCACTGGCCTGCATCCCCAACCTCTGCATCCACTTCAACCGGGATTTGAACAACGGCATGAAGTATAACCCTCAGGTGGATCTGCAGCCCATCTTCGGCGCGGCAGGGGCATCCCTGCGGGACGTTCTGGCTGAAGAGGCCGGGGTTCGTCCCGAGGAGATCGTGGACAGCGATCTGGTGCTCTGCACCCGGGAAAAGGCTGAGCGCGTGGGCCTGAAGGGCGAGTATTTCATGTCCGGCCGCATCGATGATCTGGAATGCGCCTACACCACCCTCTGGGGCTTCCTGCAGGGCCGCGGCGACGAGGAAGGCCGCGGGGATGTCTGGGTCATGTTCGACAACGAGGAAGTGGGCTCTTCCAGCCGCCAGGGCGCACAGGGCACCCTGATGGCCGATGTGCTGGCCCGCATCGAGGAGAAGCTGGGCGTTGACCGGGAGCAGAGCATCTGCGCCCGCACCAACAGCCTGCTGCTCAGCGCGGACAACGGCCACGCCACCCATCCCAACCATCCCGAAAAGAGCGACCCCGCCAACCCTGCCGTCATGGGCGGCGGTGTGCTGCTGAAATACAATGCCCGCCAGACCTACACCACCAGCGGCCTGACCGGCGCGGCCTTTGCCGAGATCTGCCGCAAGGCCGGTGTGCCGGTGCAGGTGTCCGCCAACCGTGCCGATGTGCCCGGCGGCTCCACTCTGGGCAACCTGCTGGGCCACCAGATCCTGATCCCCATGGTGGATATCGGTCTGGCACAGCTGGCCATGCACTCCGCCATGGAGACCGCCAGCTGCCTGGATGCCGAGTACATGGCAAAGGCGGTGGCCGCATTCTACAACACCCCCATCTCCCAGCCGGAGGACGGGGAGTGGAAGCTGGGCCTGTGAGCCCGGTGACCGGGCGGTTCGCCCCCAGCCCCAGCGGGCGGCTGCATCTGGGCAATCTGGCCTGCAGCCTGCTGGCATGGCTCAGCGCAAAGAGTCAGGGCGGGCGGATCGTCCTCCGGATCGAGGATCTGGACGCGGAGCGCTGCCCCCGGAAATACGCCGACGCACTGGAAGAGGATCTGGAATGGCTGGGCCTGTTCTGGGACGAGGGCGGCAGCCATGGCGGCCCCCACGGGCCCTATTATCAGAGCGTGTGCGCCGGGATCTACACCGCCAGCTACAAAAAGCTGGAAGCGCAGGGGCTTGTGTACCCCTGCTTCTGCTCCCGGGCACAGCTCCATGCGGCCAGCGCACCCCATACCTCGGACGGAAACGTCATCTACCCGGGCACCTGCCGGGACCTGACGCCGGAGCAGATCGCCGAAAAGAAAAAGCACAAGGCCCCGGCCTACCGGCTCCGGGTGCCGGATGAGGAGATCACCTTTGTTGACGGCTGCATGGGCCCCCACACCGAGAATCTGCTGCGGGACTGCGGCGATTTCTACCTCCGCCGGGCGGACGGCGTGTTTGCCTACCAGCTGGCCGTGGTGGTGGACGATGCCCGGATGGGGGTCACCGAGGTGGTGCGGGGGGAGGACCTGCTCTCCTCCACGGCGCGGCAGCTGTATCTCTACCGGCTGCTGGGCCTGCCCGCCCCGGCCTTTGCCCACTGCCCGCTGCTGCTGGCCCCGGACGGGCGGCGGCTGTCCAAGCGGGACGGCGACCAGAGTCTGGAAAACCTGCGGGCCCGCTATACGGCCCGGGAGATCGTGGGCAAGCTGGCCTTCGTCTACGGCCTCCAGCCGGAGCCTGCGCCCCGCACCCCGGAAAGCCTGATCCCGGATTTCTCCTGGGACAAGGTCCCGAAACAGGATCTCTGCCTGCCGGAGGGCCTCTTCGGGTAAACGATGAGAACGCAAAAAAGGACCGCTCCTTTTCTGATATGAACCCCAAAAGTTAGACAAAAAACGAATTAAGCGGCTCTAACGGTCTGAATTCTGTATTGCACAGGACTC
>CAKSZU010000006.1 GCA_934526125.1 uncultured Faecalibacterium sp.
CAGCTGGTCGTCACCGAGTGCTCCGGCCGCAAGATCGTCGGCAGCATCAACAAGGTCACCGCTGAGCAGAACAAGGCTAAGCGTGAGGAGTTCTGGGCAAACGTCGAGGTCGGCAAGACCTACACCGGCGTCGTCAAGAGCCTGACCTCTTACGGTGCATTCGTTGACATCGGCGGTGTGGACGGTCTGTGCCACATCAGCGAGCTGAGCTGGAACCGCATCAAGCATCCCTCTGAGGTCGTCTCTGTGGGCGACACCATTGAGGTGTATGTGAAGGATATCGACCGTGAGAACCACAAGGTCTCTCTGGGCTACAAGAAGGCCGAGGACAACCCCTGGGAGCAGCTGAAGAACAACTACCCCATCGGCAGCACCTTCCATGCTCCGGTCGTGTCTCTGACCAAGTTCGGTGCATTCGTCCGCATCCTGCCGGGTGTTGACGGTCTGGTCCACATCAGCGAGATCAGCAATGACCGCGTTGAGAAGGTCTCCGACGCACTGAAGGTCGGCGATATGGTCGACGTGAAGCTGCTGGATGTCGACTTCGACAAGAAGCGCATCAGCCTGTCCATGAAGGCTCTGCTGAACGACGACGCTGAGTAATCAGCCCATCGGGAAGGCATCTGCCTGACGCAATGCAATCAACAGCCCCGTTGCCGGGATAACGGCGGCGGGGCTGTTTTTGTTAAGCGGATTGCCCTCTCAGTCTCGCTTCGCTCGCCAGCTCTCCCAAAGGGAGAGCCAAGAGCAATCCCAGATTTAACTGCAATTTGCCTCTGTGATGCATTGCCTCTCCCTTCGGGAGAGGTGGCATTGCGGAAGCAATGACGGAGAGGGTGAGGATGCTGACAGGAAAGATATTTTTATGTTCAAATGGATCAAAAAGCATTATGAGGTCCTGTCCTACCTGATCTTCGGCGTGCTGACCACCCTGCTGAATATCCTGCTGTACGCCCTGTTCAACAAGCTGTTCGGCTACACCGCCGCCAACAGCTGGGGCAATGTGCTGGACAACATCATCTGCATCCTGTTCGCCTATGCCACCAACCGGGCCTTCGTGTTCCGCAGCAAGACCCGTGGCCGGGAGATGGCACGGGAGTTCGGTGCATTTGTCACCTGCCGTCTGGGCACCATGGTACTGGATGCCGCCATTATGATGATCGGCGGCAACCTGATGGCCGCGCAGGGCGCTGCGTGGATGGAGGGGCTGCTGACGGGCGTGTTCACCCACCTGAACCCCGAAACGCTGGTGGGCATTACATCCACAATGGTCCACACAACGGATTCCAGTGCAGCCATTGCCGTCATCGGCGGGGCCGATGGCCCCACGGCCGTGTTCGTGGCGGCCGGGGCGGCCCAGTCCCTCTGGGGGCTGTGCGTCAAGGTGTTCTCGAATGTGATCGTTGTGGTGCTGAACTATGTGTTCAGCAAGCTGATCATCTTTAAGAAAAAGTAAGCAAGATCCTCCACGGCTGTGCCGGGGAAGGTTTTCAAATCAAATCATCTTAGGAGGTACGGTATTATGAAACGTGGTCTGAAAGGTTTTGCATTCCTGGTCTCCGGCCTGGTGCTGGGCATCATCGGTGCAACGGTCTCTGCAACTGCAATCGCCCTGAGCGCTGTCGGCATGGCAAAGGTGCGCCGTGCCAGCAAGAATTAAGGAGGACGACAACATGACCCGCGAAGAAATTCTCTCCCATGTGGATCACACCCTGCTGAAGCCTGAGGCCACCTGGCCCCAGATCCGGACCATCTGCGATGAGGCCATCGCCAACCACACCGCATCCGTCTGCATCAATACCTGCTATGTGAAGCAGGCTGTGGAGTATATGGCCGGCCGCATCCCGGTGTGCTGCGTGGTCGGTTTCCCTCTGGGTGCCATGGATACCGAGTCCAAGGCCTTTGAGGCAAAGAAGGCCATCGAGAACGGCGCTTCCGAGGTGGACATGGTCATCAACATCGGCCGCCTGAAGAACAAGGAGTACGACGCCGTCCGCGAGGATATCCGCGCCGTCAAGCAGGCTGTGGGCGATAAGATCCTGAAGGTCATCATCGAGACCTGCCTGCTGACCGATGAAGAAAAGGAAAAGATGTGCGACATCGTCTGCGAGGCCGGTGCCGACTACATCAAGACCAGCACCGGCTTCTCCACCGCCGGTGCCACCTTCCATGATGTGGAGCTGATGGTCAAGGGCGTCCGCGGCCGCTGCAAGGTCAAGGCCGCAGGCGGCATCTCCACCGTGGAGGATATGGAAAAGTTCCTGGCTCTGGGTGCTGACCGTCTGGGCACCTCCCGCGCCGTCAAACTGCTGAACGGCGAGCAGGCCAAGGGGTACTGATTTCCTAATCAATTTCGGTGGAATGTCTAAAATAAGTCGGACTGTTCTTGACAATCTGACGAAGTAATGATAGTATATTCCTCGGAAAACAACTGAATACCGACTTATCAAGAGCGGCTGAGGGGACAGGCCCTGCGAAGCCCGACAACCTGTGCGTTGAGCATAAGGTGCCAAATCCTGCGGGAAACCGAAAGATAAGAGTGCAAGCGCTCAGAGCTTCGGTTCTGAGCGCTTTTTGTTTGCGCAAATTCTTGATGGACGTGTATGAAGCTGTCCGAAAGATCACCACACATGGAGGACAAAATTTTATGGCAAGACATCTGTTTACTTCCGAGTCCGTCACCGAAGGACATCCCGACAAGATCTGCGACCAGATCTCCGACGCGATCCTGGACGAGATCCTGACCCACGATCCCGACGCCCGCGTGGCCTGCGAGACCTGCGCTTCCACCGGCCTCGTCCACATCATGGGCGAGATCACCACCAGCTGCTATGTCGATTTCCAGAAGATCGTCCGCGAGGTCATCTCCGACATCGGCTATACCCGTGCAAAGTTCGGCTTTGACGCCGACACCTGCGCCGTCATCTCCAACATCGACGGCCAGAGCCCCGATATCGCACTGGGTACCAACGACGAAGTCGGCGGTGCCGGTGACCAGGGCATGATGTTCGGTTATGCCTGCGACGAGACCCCCGAGCTGATGCCCATGCCCATCAGCCTGGCCCATAAGCTGGCCAAGAAACTGACCGAAGTGCGCAAGAGCGGCGAGCTGGATTACCTGCGCCCGGACGGCAAGAGCCAGGTCACCGTGGAGTACATCGACGGCAAGCCCGCCCGCGTGGACGCCGTGGTCATCTCCAGCCAGCACAGCGAGAGCGTCAGCATGGAGCAGCTGCGCACCGACATCATGGAAAAGGTCATCAAGGCCACCATTCCGGCGGAACTGCTGGATGAGAACACCAAGTACTACATCAACCCCACCGGCCGCTTTGTCGTGGGCGGCCCCCAGGGCGACAGCGGCCTGACCGGCCGTAAGATCATCGTGGACACCTACGGCGGCTATGCCCGCCACGGCGGCGGCGCCTTCTCCGGCAAGGACCCCAGCAAGGTGGACCGCAGCGCTGCCTATGCGACCCGCTGGGTGGCCAAGAACATCGTGGCCGCAGGTCTGGCCAAGCAGTGCGAGGTGCAGGTGGCCTACGCCATCGGCGTGGCAAAGCCTGTGTCCATCATGGTGGACACCTTCGGCACCGGCACGGTGGCTGACGAGAAGATCGAGCAGGCCGTGGAGAAGGTCTTTGACCTGACCCCCGCTGCCATCATCCGCGACCTCGACCTGCGCAAGCCCATCTACCGCAAGCTGGCCGCCTACGGCCACATGGGCCGCGAGGATCTGGGCGTGAAGTGGGAGAACACCGACCGCGTGGAAGCACTGAAAGCCGCTGTGGCAGAGCTGTAAGCCTGACACCCCGATATCGGATCACAAAGAACCGCCCCCGTCCGGTACAAGTGTGCCGGATGGGGGCGGTTTTGTGATTGTTGTCCTCACAGGCAAAGCCGCCTCTCCCCCTCGATCTGACAGATAGGTCTGTCTTTTGTGACAAACTCACAGTCTCCGCCGTTTTTTGGAATAACAGCTGTGCAAGCCGCAGAAAATACCCCGGGAAGAGAAATTGAGTGTGTCGGAAAATGGATTTTGTGGTAAAATAAAAACAGATGTGCGCCCAGAGCGCCTGTTTTTATCGTATTGACAACCGAAACAGTGGAGGAGTTGTAAATATGTCCAACGAGATCAATCCGATGGCATTTTTTCAGGAACCCAGCGTGGCAGACCTGCGTCTGCTGGCTTGCCCCGGTGCAGAAGAGCTGACCGCTCTGATCGACAAGCACCTTGTGGAGTGGGCAAAGTCTGCGGGCGTGGAGAAGGACAGCTTCATCATCCCCTGCGAGTGCCCCCGCTTCCAGAGCGGCGACGCCAAGGGCCTGGTGAAAGAGTCTGTGCGCGGCGACGACATTTTCATCGTCATTGACCCGGGCAATTACAGCGTGACCTACAATCTGTTCGGTTATGAGAATCACCTCTCTCCCGATGACCACTTTGCAAACCTGAAGCGCCTGATCCAGGCTGTGGCCGGCAAGGCACACCGTGTCTCCGTCATCATGCCCAGCCTGTACGGCGGCCGTCAGCACCGCCGCGTAGTCCGCGAGAGCCTGGACTGCGCCGTGGCCCTGCAGGAGCTGCAGACCATGGGCGTGAAGAACATCATCACCTTTGATGCTCACGATCCCCGCGTCCAGAACGCTGTGCCCCTGCTGAGCTTCGACAACGCCATGCCTACCTATCAGGTACTCAAGAGCCTGCTGAAGAAGAACCCCGAAATCAGCTTCGACAAGGACAAGTTCATCGTGGTCAGCCCCGACGAGGGTGCCATGAGCCGCAACATGTACTTCTCCAGTGTGCTGGGCTGCAACCTGGGCATGTTCTACAAGCGCCGCGACTACACCCGCGTGGTCAACGGCCGCAACCCCATCGTGGCCCATGAGTATCTGGGCGACAGCGTCGAGGGCAAGACCGTCTTTATCGCGGACGACATCATCGCTTCCGGCGAGAGCATGCTGGAGGTCGCCAGCAACCTGAAGGCCCGCGGTGCAGGCCGGATCATTGCCAACGCCACCTTCCCCCTGTTCACCAGCGGTCTGGAGAAGTTCGACCAGGCTGTGGCCGAGGGCAAGCTGGACTATGTGGTGGGCACCAACCTGACTTACCGTCAGCCTGAGCTGCTGACCCGCGACTGGTACGTGGACGTTGACGTGTCCAAGTACGCCGCCTACTTCGTGGTGGCTCTGAACCACGATATGTCGGTTTCCAGCATCATCGACCCGATCAAGAAGATCGAGGCCCTGCTGGCAAAGCGCAAGTAAGAGAAAACGAAAAACGAGGGGCTGCTGCACAGATGTGCAGCAGCTCCTCGTTTTCTATGCAATCCTCTCAGAGATTCCCGTTTTTCAGATACCTGACCAGCACCGGGACCTCATAGACGACCATGAGGAGCCAGCCCACGGCATAGCTGAAGGGCAGAGCCTCGATATCCATCTTCAGCAGCAGAACGAACACGGCGGCGGCACCGACGCGGCCGCCCATGTTCAGCAGGCTGCTGACAAGGGTGATCTTCAGATCGCCCAGGCCGCGGAAGCCGCCCTGGATGCCGTTGGTCAGGGCGGGCAGCAGGTAGAACAGGGAGACCAGCCGCAGGAACCGGACGCCTAGGTCCACGACTTCTTTCTGGGTGGCGAAGAGCCGGATGATGGGTTCTGCCCCGAAGAAGCAGACCGCCATGATGCAGAAGGCATAGATCGTCTCCAGCTTCATGCCGCAGAAAAAGCTTTTGCGCACCCGGTCGGTCTTTCCGGCACCCCGGTTCTGGGCCATCAGGGTGGTGGTGGCGTGGCCGATGTTCTGCTGGGGGATGTAGGCGAAATCATCGATGCGGCTGGAAGCGGTGAAGGCAGCCATGGCATTGACGCCCATGGTGTTCACGATGGCCTGCACGGCTACCTTGCCCAGCTGCACGGTGGCCTGCTGCATGGCGCTGGTCCAGCCGTAGCTGACGGTCTTTTTCAGCAGGGAGGCATCAAAGACCAGCCAGCGCCGCCCCAGCTGCAGGACAGGGATCTTTTTGCGGATGTAGATCAGGCAGAGCAGACAGCAGGCGGCCTCGCTGAGAACGGTGGAGAGGGCGCAGCCCTCGGAGCCCCAGCGCAGCACCTGCACGAAAAACAGGTCGCCGCCAATGTTCAGCACCGAGCTGACCATAAGGAAGTAGAGGGCGCTTTTGCTGTCCCCCAGCGCCCGCATGGTGGCGGCCAGAAAATTGTAGAAGAAGGTGAAGATCAGGCCCGAGAACACGATGCGCAGGTAGTTCACGGCAATGGGCATGATCTCGGCGGGCACCTGCATCAGCTGCAGGATGGGCCCAGCCAGCAGGATGCAGGTCAGCGAGAAAACCAGGGAGAACAGGGTGCCCGCAATGGCGGTGGTGGAGACCTGACGCTCCACAAGTTTAGTGTCCCCGGCACCGAAGGCGGTGCTGACCAGGATGCCGGCACCCAGGCACATGCCGTTGATGAAGAGGATGGCCAGCGTCATCAGGGGATTGGAAGTGCCCACGGCCGCCAGGGCGTCCTCGCCTACGAATTTGCCCACGATGATGCTGTCCACGGCGTTGTAGGTCAGCTGGAACAGGTTGCCCAGCACAAGGGGAATGGTAAAGCTGACCAGCAGCGGCGGAATGCTGCCGGTCGTCATATCTTTTGTCATGAAAAAACCTCGCTCAGAAATTCAGATTCTGTCGCCCGCTGAAGATCGCCAGAGCCGAGCGGCTGGTGCCGGTGGCGATGAGCTGGGCCGCGGCGTGGAGTGCGGCACCGGCACTGGGGGAAGCGGGGATGGCATCGGTGGCCAGCACCCGCTGGGCGGCCCGGTTGGCATCGGTGCTGGTCACGGCGGCAATGTTGTCCACAACGTAGGCATTGTAGTTGCCCGGGACGATGCCGTAGCCGATGTCCGGGATGCCGTGCCCCCCGGTGAAGCCGCCGCCCAGCGCCTGATTCTCAAAGGGCTCCACGGCCACGATGCGGACATCGTTGGTCCAGGCCTTGATGGTCTCGCCCACGCCGGTGATGGTCCCGGCGCTGCCCACCCCGATGGTGATGGTGTCCACAAGGCTGCGGCCCTCCCGGGAGATGGCCTGCACGATGGAGGGGCCGGTGACCCGGCGGTGGTATTCGGGGTTGTCATCGTTGGCCAGCCAGCTCATATAGTACCAGCCCTTTTCGGCGGCAGTGCTTTCGGCCAGAGCCCGTGCCCCGGCCAGCCCTCGCTGGGCAGGGGAATGCAGGATCTGCGCCCCAAGCCGCAGCAGGTACTCCTGCCGCAGGGCCGGGGCGTCCTCCGGCATGGTCAGGACTACGGGATGTCCCGCCGTCCGCCCGGCCAGTGCCAGCGCCATGGCAAAGGAGCCGGAAGCCGCTTCGATGATGGGCTGCCCCGGTAGCAGCTTCTTCTTTTCCAGCGCCAGGGCCAGCATCCCCTCGGCCAGGGAGTCCCGGGCCGTGCCGGTGGGGCCGTTGAAGTCCAGATAGGCGTACAGCCGCCCCTTCAGGCCGCAGGCGGCAAGATAGCCCCGCAGCTCCACGATGGGACAGGGGGTCAGAGTCTGGTAGAAATTGGAATAGATGGGCATGCGAAGCCTCCTCTCAGGGTACACAGTACTATAATCGTATCGCAACCCGGGGGCATCGTCAAGCCGAAGTTGGGCAAAAGAGAGAAAAAATTGCCGAAAAATCGGCAGAGTGATGGAAAAAAGCCTTGACAAGCAGGGTGGTGTCTGCTATACTTCTGATGTAAAGCAAAAAAACTTTACAACAAACGGGAGGTCAGGGCAGAACGCATCATGGCAAAAGACTTTGAAATGGGCTATCTGCTCGATTTTTACGGTGAGGTCCTCACGCCCAAGCAGCGCGAGATGCTGAACCAGTATTACAACGATGACCTCTCCCTCAGTGAGATCGGTGAGAATTTCGGCATCACCCGGCAGGGCGCGCGGGACGCCATCAAGCATGGCGAGACCACCCTGAAGGAGCTGGAAGCCAAGGTCGGCTTTGCGGCCCGGTACCGCCGGGTGCAGGAAAAGCTGGAGGAGCTGGAACAGCTGGTGATCGACGCCCGCTTCGAGTGTACCGGCCCCCGGGCCAACCTCACCACCACGGAGTATGCAGCGACCCTGACCCGGATGCTGGGACTGATCCGCTCCATCGACGAGGTCAACGAGAGCTGACAAAACAATTTTCTGAGAGGAGCACCGAACATGGCATTTGAATCTCTGACCGACCGCCTTGCCGGTGTGTTCAAAAAGCTGCGCGGCCACGGCAAACTGACCGAGGCCGATATCAAAGCCGCCATGCGCGAGGTGCGGATGGCCCTGCTGGAAGCCGATGTCAACTATAAGGTTGCAAAGGACTTCTGTGCAAAGGTCTCCGAGCGCGCTATGGGACAGGAGGTCATGGAAAGCCTGACCCCCGCCCAGCAGGTGGTGAAGATCGTCAATGAGGAGTTGATCGCCCTGATGGGCGGCGAGGAGGCTCCCCGGCTGGTGGTCAAGAATAAGGGCCAGACGATCATCATGCTCTGCGGCCTGCAGGGCAATGGCAAGACCACCCACGCAGCCAAGCTTGCCAAATACTTCATCAAGCAGGGCCGCCGCCCCATGCTGGTGGCCTGCGATATCTACCGCCCGGCTGCCATCGATCAGCTGCAGGTGGTGGGCAAACAGGCCGGTGCGCCGGTGTTCACCCTGCCCGGGGCAAAGCCCCCGGAGATCGCCCGCAAGGCGCTGGCCCATGCAAAGGATTACGGCAACGACATCGTGATCCTGGATACGGCCGGCCGTCTGCAGATCGACGAGGTCCTGATGCAGGAGCTGGTCCAGATCAAAGAGGCAGTCCCGGTGGACGAGACCCTGCTGGTGGTGGACGCCATGGCAGGCCAGGACGCTGTCAACGTTGCCAAGACCTTCAACGAGACGGTGGGCATCGACGGCATCATCCTGACCAAGACCGACGGCGACACCCGCGGCGGCGCAGCCCTTTCGGTGCTGAGCGTCACCGGAAAACCCATCAAGTTCCAGGGCACCGGCGAAAAGCTGGACGATCTGGAAGTGTTCCATCCCTCCCGCATGGCCAGCCGGATCCTGGGCATGGGCGATGTGCTGAGCCTCATCGAGCGGGCGCAGGACGCGGCGGACGAAAAGGCCGCCGAAGAGACCGCCAAGCGGATGATGGAAAACAAGTTCGACATGAACGATATGCTGGCCCAGTTTGCGCAGATCCGCAAGATGGGCGGCGCGGGTGCCATGCTGAGCATGATGCCCGGCATGTCCGGCATCGATCCCAGCCAGATCGATGAAAAAGCCTTTGACCGCATCGAGGCCATGATCTATTCCATGACCAAAGAGGAGCGGGAGAAGCCCTCCATCATCAACCCCAAGCGCAAGCGCCGCATCGCAGCGGGCAGCGGCACCAAAGTCGAGGACGTCAACAAGCTGCTCAAGCAGTTTGAGATGATGCAGAAGATGATGAAGCAGTTCAAGAAGAGCCCCAAGGGCTTTGCCCGGCGGCTGGGCGGCGTGATGGGCAACCCCAATGTCTTCCGCGGGCTGAAATGATCCAGGATACAACCCCCTTGCGGGTTTGTACAATATAAACAACGCGCCCGCAAGGGCCGCACAAAACAATTTTTGGAGGATATTTACCATGGCAGTTAAGATTCGTCTGCGCCGCGTCGGCGCCAAGAAGGCTCCCTTCTATCGTGTTGTTGTTGCTGACAGCCGCTTCCCCCGCGACGGCCGTTTCATCGAGGAGATCGGCACCTACGATCCCAACAAGGAGCCCTCTGAGGTGAAGATCGACGCCGAGAAGGCAAAGGAGTGGATCGCCAACGGCGCACAGCCCACCGATACCGTTCGTGTGCTGCTGAAGAAGTCCAACATTCTGTAAGTAGGAGGGCTGACTCATGCAGGAGCTGTTGCTGGCAGTTGCCCGCGGTCTCGTGGAGGACAAGGACGCCGTCAAGGTCACGGTGGACGAGCCCCGCGAGGACGGCACCATCGTCTACCACCTGAGCGTGGCAGAGGGAGATATGGGCCGTGTCATCGGCAAGCAGGGCCGGATCGCAAAAGCCATTCGTGTGGTGATGCGCGCGGCTGCTGTGCGGGTCGATGAAAAGGTCCTCGTTGAGATCGACTGAGCACCCTACGGGCCCTTTGCTGCAAGGCAAAGGGCCTTTTTGATTAAGGAGAAAAAGAATGCAGCAATATCTGGAAGCAGGCAGGGTGGTGACCACCCACGGAGTGCGCGGTGAAATGAAGATGGAACTGTGGTGCGACGGCGTGGCGTTCCTGAAAAAAGCGGGCCGTCTGTATGCCAGCCCCAAAGGCGGAAAATGCTATAAGATCACCTCCATCCGTCCTCAGGGACAGATGGCGCTGCTCCAGCTGGAGGGTGTGGAGGATATGGATGCCGCCCGCGCTCTGCGGGGCCAGGTGTTCTATTTCGACCGGAACGATGCGACCCTGCCTGCGGGCCGGTGGTATGTGGCCGACCTCATCGGCTGCGAGGTGCGGGACGCCGACACCGGCAAGGTGTATGGCGTGGTGACCAGCGTGGATCACCCCGGGGCACAGGATATCTACACTGTCAAGGCCCCCAGCGGCAAGGAGTATATGTTCCCCGGGGTGGACGCATTCCTGAAAGAGCGGAACCCGCCGGAGGGATACATCCTTGTCACTCCCATCCCGGGCCTGCTGGACGATGACTTTGACAGCGAGCGGGAGGAGGAGTGACCCATGGGGATGCGTGTGGACATCGTGACCCTGTTCCCGGAGATGTGCCAGCAGGTGCTGGACTCCAGCATCATCGGCCGCGCGGCAAAGAAGGGCTATATCGAGACCCACTGCCATCAGATCCGGGACTACACCCTGAACAGGCAGAAGCAGACGGACGACTACCCCTACGGCGGCGGCTGCGGCATGGTGCTGTATGCCCAGCCCATTGCCGACTGTCTGCGCGCGGTGCAGAAGGAAGTGGCGGAACAGGGACGGCCTGCGCCGCATATCGTGTTTCTGACGGCAGGCGGGCAGCGCTATACCGAGGAACATGCCCGCCGGCTGGCGGAATACGACAACCTGACCCTGGTCTGCGGCCATTACGAGGGCATTGACGAGCGGGTCATCGACGCCTTTGCCGATGAGGAGATCTCCATCGGAGATTACATCCTCACCGGCGGCGAGCTGGCCAGCCTTGTGGTGGCAGACAGCGTCCTGCGGCTCAAGCCCGGGGTGCTGGCCGAGCAGAAGGGCTACGAAGAGGAAAGCTACTGGGACGGCCTGCTGGAATATCCCCAGTATACCCGCCCGGAAGTCTGGGAAGGCCGTGCCGTGCCGCCTGTTCTGCTGGAGGGCAACCACCAGAAGATCGACGCCTGGCGGGGGGAGCAGAGCCGTACCCGCACCCGCCTGCGCCGGCCGGAACTCTATGAACAGTGGTGCGAGACCCACCCCCTGACCGAGATCCCCAAGTGGAAGCGGGGCGAGAATGCCCGCCTTGTCAAAACCGCGGAGCAGATGGAAGCAGCGGCACGGCTGTTTGCCGAGGGCCGCCGCGCGGTCTGCACCGGGGGCTGGAAGCAGGAAGCGCTGGATGCCATGCAGCCGGAGCAGTTTCTGGAACAGCTTCAGCAGGAGAAAAAAGAAGGCTGGGTCTGCTACCTCCACTGCACAAAGGATGTGCCGGACGGAATGGTCAGCGTCAACCATAAGACCGGACAGGTGGAACACCTGTTTGTGACCGAGGCCGCCCGGGGAAAGGGCATCGGTATCAAGATGCTGGACTTTGCCCGGAAAAAGCTGCCGGAACATGCCCACCCGGCCCTGACGGTGCTGGATACCAACACCCGCGCACTGGCCCTCTACCGCCGCATGGGCTGGCGCGTGGAAGGCGTGGAGCGGGTGTTCAGCCCCGAAGAATTTGAGGATGTCCTGTCGGAAAGCCGTCTGCTCGTGATGCGCTACGAGGGCTGAGCAGGCCGGTCGGATGGGACACAAACCGGTCGAAAGTCGAAAAGATGTTGAAAACTTTTGTATTACCCGGCTAACACTGGGGGAATAATTTTGGTATCTTTGTATAAAAGGTGAAAAAGACCCCCCTCATCATTGGGAAAACCGCCAAAAATGCGTTCTGGGACTGTACAACCGTTTCGGCTTGCGCTAAAATAAATACAATGCAATACAATGCAACAGGCAAGAAACAAAACTGCATTCCCGAGAACGATAATAGATAGGAGCGTTTTACTATGTACGTCAAAGAAGTTACCGTTGAAAATCAGGTTGGTCTGCATGCCCGTCCCGCTACTTTCTTTATCCAGAAGGCAAACGAGTTCAAGTCTTCCATCTGGGTCGAGAAGGAAGAGCGCCGCGTGAACGCTAAGAGCCTGCTGGGCGTTCTGTCTCTGGGCATCGTGGGCGGCACCACCATCCGCATCATTGCTGACGGTGCAGACGAGCAGGCTGCAGTGGACGGCCTGATCAAGCTGGTCGAGTCCGGCTTTGCAGAGTAATTCAGTTCCATTTCGTGTATGAGCGGCGGGGGTCATCCTTGCCGCTTTTTTTGGTATGATGCATCAGAATAAAGGAGGCAGCCTCATGAAAGATTCGACGAAAGAAGCACTGTTCAAGTTTGGCGAGTTCTGTGATTCCGGCAAGCCGTGGTACTGCTTTTTTGGCGTCTATCTGGTGACGCTCATCGTCAACATCACCCTTCTGCTCACCTCGGAGAAGAAGCCCAAGTGGTGGAGCGTGGCCCTCGACGTGTGCGGTCTGGCGCTGGCGGCGTCGAATATCGCCAGGACCGAGAGGATGCAGAAAGGCCGGCATAACATCGGATGACCAAGGCGGAACTTTACAAAAAGGCCTGTATGCTGCCGCTGCTGCCGGGGGTGTATATCATCCGGGACAAAAGCGACACCATCATCTATATCGGCAAGGCCAAGCGCCTGCGCATCCGGGTCAGCCAGTATTTCCGGGAGGGTGTGCCCCACGACAACAAGGTCAGCCAGATGATCGCCCACGCCTATGCCTTTGATGTGATCGTCTGCCAGAGCGAGTTCGAGGCGCTGGTGCTGGAAGCCAGCCAGATCAAAGCCCATACCCCCAAATACAACATCCTGCTCAAGGATGACAAGGGCTACAGCTATATCCGGGTGACGAAAGAGGAGTGGCCCCGGCTGTCCTTCACCCTGCAGAAAGAGGAGGACGGCGCGGAGTATATCGGCCCCTACACCTCCAGCTTTGCGGCCCGGCAGATGGCGGAAACGGCCATGGATGCCTTTCTGCTGCCCCGGTGCAGCAAGCGGTTCCCGCAGGACATCGGCAAGGGCCGCCCCTGCCTGAATGCCCACATCGGAAAGTGCATGGCCGTGTGCAGCGGAAAAATCAGCTGCGAAAACTACCAGCAGGCCGTGAAAAATGCCGTTCATCTGATCCGCTACGGCAAAAAGGATATCCTCAAGACCCTCAACGAGCGGATGCTGGAAGCCTCGGACCGGCTGGAGTTTGAGACGGCGGCCCTGCTGCGGGATCAGATCAACGCTATCACAAAGGTCACAGCGGGCCAGAAGGTCGTTGTGGACCCGGATGTGGAGATGGACGTGGTGGCGCTGGCGGGCACCCCCGGCAGCGTCTGCGCGGCGGTGCTGCGGTTCCGGGAGGGGCGTCTGACCGATAAGCGGGAGTTCCTCTTCCACGACACGGCCGATATTGCCGCCGTGCGGGAGGAGTTCCTGCCCCGGTACTATCTGGACGATGAGCAGATCCCCAAGGTCATCGCAGTGGACGAGCTGCCGCCGGACAGCGAGGCTCTGCAGCAGGCCCTGAACCAGAAGCGGGGCAGCGAGGTGCAGCTCTACGTCCCCCAGCGGGGCGACAAGGCCCATCTGGTGGAGATGGCCCATACCAACGCCGTGGAGCGTCTGGCCCGGGAAAGCGGCCGCTATGCCCGGGAGGAGAAGCTTCTGGACGAGATGGCGCAGGTGCTGGGTCTGGCCAAGCCGCCCCGCACCATCGAGAGCTACGATATCTCCAACTGGGGCGACGGCACCAGCGTCTGCGGCATGGTCACTTTCCGGGACGGCAAGCCCTACAAGGCGGGCTACCGGAAGTTCAAAATGAAAACCGTGGCCGGGACGGATGACTACGCCTCCCTGGCCGAAACAGTGTCCCGCCGCGCGGCAGAGTACGAAAAATACACGGCGCTGGCGGCCCAGGGGCAGCAGAGCGACAACTATTTCGGGCAGAAACCGGATCTGCTTCTGATGGACGGCGGCAGGGGACAGGTCAGCGCGGCAAAGGCGGCGCTGGCCGGGACCGCGCTGGCGGATATTCCGCTGTACGGCATGGTCAAGGACGACCACCACCGCACCCGCGCCATCGTGGACAGCGAGGGCCGGGAAATCGCCATCAATATGAACCGCGGCACCTTCACCTTCGTCACGGCCATTCAGGATGAGACCCACCGCTTCGCGAATGCCTACCGCAAGCAGCAGATGCACAAGAAGAGCTACGCCTCCACCTTGACCGGGATCCCCGGGGTCGGCCCCAAGACGGCCAAAGCCCTGATGACCCAGTTCGGGAGCGTGGGTGCCGTGCGGGAGGCCGCCCCCGACCAGCTGGAAAACACCCCCGGCGTGGGCCCCCGGCTGGCACAGACCATCTACGATTATTTTCACGCATAACAAAAAGGACCATTGCACGAGTGTGGTGCAATGGTCCTTTTGCTGTTTTTGGGGCGGCTTGCCCTCTCCGTCATTGCTTGCGCAATACCACCTCTCCCAAAGGGAGAGGCAACGCATCACAGAGGACAAATATTTCTATATCTGGGATTGCTCCTGGCTCCCCCTTTGGGGGAGCTGGCGAGCGGCAGCGAGACTGAGAGGGCTGCAGATCAGTTCTCGGAAGAGATATCCTGTCCGAAGTACTTCTCGCTCAGTTCCTTCAGGGTGCCGTCGGTACGCAGCTCGTCGATGGCGTTGTTGATGGCTTCCAGCAGGGTGGCGGAAGCATCGCCCTTGCGCAGGGGGATGGCCACATGGGAAGCTTCCTCGGTCTGAGCCACGATCTTGAAATCGGCGTCCGGATGGACGTTCAGGTAATCGTAGAAGGAGACATCGGCGTTCAGGGTGGCGTCGATGCGGCCGGCGGTCAGCAGCTGGATGGTCTCCTCCAGCGTGTCGATGCCCTGCACGGTGGCACCGTAGCTCTCGGCCAGCTCCATGTAGGTGGAAGCCAGGCTGTTGGCGGTAGTTTTGCCCTTCAGGTCCTCAAAGCTGGTGATCTCGTCGTTGTCCTTCCGGACGGCCAGTGCGGTGTGGATGTAGCCGTAGGGGGTGGTGAAGTCATAGGTCAGGGCACGTTCGTCAGTGACTTCCACGCCGTTGCAGACCAGATCGAAACGGCCTGCATCCAGACCGGCAAACAGGCTGTCCCAGTCGCTCTCCACATACTCCGGCTCCACGCCCAGCTTTTCGGCAATGGCGCGGGAGACTTCCACGTCATAGCCCACCAGCGTGTCGCTCTCGTCGTGGTAGCTCCAGGGCTGCCATGCGCCCTCCAGAGCCACCACCAGCTTGCCGCTGGACTGGATATTTGCCAGCTGGTCTGCAGCAGCGGAGGCTGCAGCAGAAGAAGCGGTGCCGGAGGAAGCGGTGCTGTCGGAATTGCTGGAAGAGCAGCCGGACAGGGTCAGGACCCCGGCGGCAGCCATGACGCTCATCATCGAGATAAAGGTTCTTCTTTTCATGGTAAATGATCCTTTCATGCAGTATGTTCGATCTTCCGCAGGAAAGCACGGGTGCGCTCTTCCCGGGGGTCGGCAAAGAACTGGGGGGATGGAGCCTGCTCCACCACCACGCCGTTCTCCATAAAAACGGTTTTGGACGAAACGTTCCGGGCAAAGCCCATTTCGTGGGTGACCACCAGCATGGTCATGCCCTCTTCGGCCAGCTGCCGCATGACCGAGAGCACCTCACCGGTCAGCTCCGGGTCCAGGGCGCTGGTGGGCTCGTCGAAATAGATGATCTCCGGGTCGGTGGCAAGGGCCCGGGCGATGGCCACCCGCTGCTGCTGGCCGCCGGAAAGCTGGCGGGGGTAGTAGTCCGCCCGGTCGGCGAGGCCGACTTTTTCCAGCATTTTCCGGCCGATGGCATCGGCCTGCTCCTTGGGGTACTTCCGGGCGGTGATCAGGCCCTCGGTGACGTTCTGGAGGGCCGTCTTGTTCCGGAACAGGTTGTAATTCTGGAACACGAAGGCCGTCTTGCGCCGCAGCCGTGCGATGTCGGCCCGGGAGATGCTGCCCAGGTCGAAGCGCTCGCCGTCAAAGATCAGCGCGCCGCTGTCGGCGGGTTCCAGAAAGTTCAGACAGCGCAGCAGGGTGGTCTTGCCGGAGCCGGAAGGCCCCAGAATGGCCACCACGTCGCCCTTTTCCACCGTCAGGTCCACGCCCTGCAGCACGTCCAGCCGGTCGATGATCTTCCGGCCGCCGCCCTTGGGAAAAGGCCCGATGTGGAAATGATTCTTGCTGTCATAGGTGTAGAACGTCTTGTGGATGTTCTGGATCTCAAGCATTGCCATACTCTCTGCCTCCTTCTCACTGGAACCCATGGGCGTTGAGCTGCCGCTCCAGCAGAGCCTGCAGCTTGGTGATCACGGTGCAGAACAGCAGGTAGACCACAGCGACTTCGCAGTAGATGGGCAGGAAAATGTAGGTGCGGGCGGCCACCCGCTGACCGGCCATGAACAGCTCGGCCACCGTGATGTTGGAGGCCAGGGAGGTGTCCTTGACCATGCTGATCAGGGAGTTGGACAGGGCCGGAACGGCGGTGCGCAGAGCCTGCGGCAGCACGATGCGGCGCATGATCTGCCACCAGCTCATCCCCACGCAGTAACCGGCTTCCAGCTGGCCCTGGGGCACACTTTCCAGCGCGCCGCGCATGGTCTCGGCACAGTAGGCACCCTCGTTGATGGCAAAGGTGATGACCGCCGCCGGGAAAGCGTCCAGCATGATGCCCAGGCTGGGCAGGCCGTAGAAGATGATGAACAGCTGCACCAGCAGCGGGGTGCCCCGGATGACCCAGATGTAGAACCGGGCGATCTGGCGCAGCACCGGAACATTGGCATACTGCACCAGCGCCACGACCACGGCAAGCACCATGGCCAGACTGAACGAGATCAGGGTCAGGGGGATGGTCATGGTCAGGCCTGCCGTCAGGATGCGGGGCAGGGCCTCCCACAGTACGCTGACCGTGCGGTTGGAAAGAAGCGCTTCAAACATAATCGATCTTCCTTATTGACAAAAAAAGGCGGAATATCTTTATAATATACCTTGAACTATGGTTCAAGTCAAGGGTTTTCCTATTATTCCTACCAGAATACTATAACATGGACGGCAGCGAAACGCAATGCGCGGCGGGGAAAACGTACAGAACAGCAGAAACCGGCCGAAAAAACAGGTTTGTGTTTGTGCAGTCGTACGAGGAGTTGACGCGGTAGAGTGTTTCGTGTAGAATGGAAGCAGACAGGACTCCGCGCGCTCTGCGCGGGGTCAGAGGCCGGGCAGCTGCCCCGGCGCATACGGAGGACAAAACGCAATGAAGCATAAAATTGGTATTCTGGGTGCAGGCACCTGGGGCATGGCACTGGCACGGATGCTGACCGTCAGCGGGAACGATGTGCTGGTCTGGTCGGCCATCGAGAAAGAGATCGATGACCTGTCCGCCACCCGGGTCCACCCCAACCTGCCCGGGATGAAGATCCCCCCGGAGATGCAGTTCACCAAGAGCATCGAGGAGGTCTGCACCGGCCGGGAGATCCTGCTGTTCGCAGTGCCGTCGGTGTTCGTCCGCTCCACCGCTGCCAAGGCACACCCCTTCGTGCCGGACGGTCAGGTCATCGTGGATGTGGCAAAGGGCATTGAGCCGGACACCCTGCTGACCATGACCGAGGTGCTGGCCGACGAGCTGGGCCGGGAGGGCGGCCCCAAGGGCATCCGTCTGGTGGCCCTGTCCGGACCCACCCACGCCGAAGAAGTGGCCATCGACCTGCCCACCACCATCGTCTCGGCCAGCAAGGATGCTGAGGCGGCCCGGATGGTGCAGGAGATCTTCTCCAACAGCGTGATGCGGGTCTACACCAACGAGGACGTCAAGGGCGTGGAACTCAGCGGTGCCATGAAGAACGTCATCGCGCTGGGCGTGGGCATCTCCACCGGCCTGGGCTACGGCGATAACGCCCGCGCGGCCCTGATCACCCGCGGCATTGCCGAGATCGCCCGTCTGGGCGTGGCTATGGGCTGCAACGTCCACACCTTTGCGGGTCTGGCCGGCATCGGCGATCTGATCGTCACGGCGACCAGTATGCACAGCCGGAACAACCGTGCCGGTATCCTCATCGGCAAGGGCGAGACCCCGGAACACGCCGTGAAAGAAGTCGGCATGGTGGTGGAAGGCATGAACGCCCTGCCCGCCGCGCTGGAGCTGGCGGCAAAGTACAACGTGGAAATGCCCATCGTCCAGACGGTGAACGCCATCGTCAACAAGGGGATGAGCGCGGCGGATGCCGTGCGCACCCTGATGGACCGGGACCCCAAGAACGAACTGCCGCAGGGCTACGAAAAGTAAAAAACAGATGCAAAATGGGGCTGTCACACGGCGTGACAGCCCCATTTTTATGCTTGTCGGGAAAAATTACTGGTTGGCCTCAATAGCGCGGACGATCTTCCGGGCAATGTACTTGTGGCCTGCAACGGTGGGATGACCGTCCAGCTCGGTCTGAGCGAAGGGCACAGCCACATAGGTGCAGCCGTAGACATCGGCCAGCTGCTTCTCGTACTTGTTGAGCTTATTGAAGTAGTTGGTCCAGCTGCTCAGCAGGGGCACCGGGTTGGTGGCACCCACAATAAGGATCTGGGCATCCGGGTTCAGGGCCTGGATGTTCTCGATGATCTGACGCAGGTTGCTGGTACTCTCGGGGTAGGCGTTCTCGCAGATCTCATCCATGCCGGTGAAGAACAGCTTCCAAACGGCATCCTTCTCGCTGCGGGTCAGCTTCAGCTTCTTCAGGCTCTCGCGGAGAGCGCTCTCGGCTTCCGTGTTGCCGCCCCGCAGGTTGCCGCTGAGGACGATGGAAGCCAGATCCTCACTCTTCCAGCTGGTGGCTTCGCCGAAGGAGACCACCGTGGGCACAAAGGCGTCGTTGGAACCCAGCTGCACCGAGATGACGTCGGCGCTCTTGATGTAATCGATGAACTCGGGATAATCATACTGGCAGCCGGAGAGCATGTTCATCTCTTTCATGGTGCCGGTGCTGGTCATCTCCACGATGTCCTTGCTCATGGCACCGGGCAGACCCAGATTGATGGCGTGGTCCCGGTCCAGGCCCAGCATCTTGGCCACCTGGCCCACATAGCTGGCTTCCGGGTAACCCTTGAAGTTGTAGGAGACGTCCACGCCCGTCAGGTTGTGGGAATACTGGACGTTGGTCAGGCCGATGCCGGCGCAGATGCTGTCGCCCAGGGCAACATAGGTCAGCTGCTCAGGTTCCTCTTCTTCCTCGGCGGTCTCCGCGGTCACGGCAGGTTCCTCCACGGCGGGCTGGACGTCCTCCTCAGCCGCAGCTTCGGGGGCAGCTGCAAAAGCGGGAACGCTCAGGCTGGCAAACAGCATGGCGGCCGACAGGGCAAAACCAATCAGTTTCTTTTTCATGATAGAACGGATTTCCTTTCCAGATTGTAGCAGAATGCTCAATAATCACGGGGAGTGATCTCTTCCTCCAGCTTGCGGTAGTCAAATTTGCCTACCGGGGTCAGAGGCATTTCGGGGATGATCTTGTAGCCGACGGGCTGGACATATTCGGGCAGCTCCTCGGCGCACATCTGCCGCAGCTCCCGGATGATCTGCTTGCGCTTGGAGGGGGAAGCAGATGCGGCCTCCTGGGTCAGCACCAGATAGACGAAGGGCAGGCGGCCCTGCACATGGTCCTTATCGGTGCAGCCGACGACCGAACACTGATGCACGGCAGGATGCTGGCTGACGACGTTCTCGATCATGGAAGGGAACACCTTGAAGCCGTCGTGGCGGATGATGAGCCGCTTGATCCGACTGTCCAGATAGACGAAGCCGTCCTCGTCCAGATAGCCGATGTCGCCGGTGTGGACCCAGACCCGGCCGTCCGGGTGGGTGCGCAGGATGGCGGCGGTCTCAGCGGGCTTGTCGTAGTAGCCCTTCATGACGCCGGGGCCGGAGATGCAGAGTTCGCCCCGCTGGCCCAGAGGCAGCTCCTTGTCGGTGCCGGGCTCAAAGACCGACACCAGGGTGTTGACCATGGGAATGCCCACGCTGCCGGGCTTGTTGACCTTTCCGGCAGCAACGGTGGCGGCGGAGGAGACCTCGGTCATGCCGTAGCCCTTGGCGAGGGGATACTCCACGTTGTGGGTCTCCAGGAAGTTGTTGACGGTCTGCTCTGCGCCGAGGGAGATGGCATCGCCGCCGGCTGCATAATTGCGGATGAAGGACAGATCCTTGTTCCGCAGCTGGTGGGAAGCGGCCATCTGCTGGTAGTGGGCGGGCACACCGAACATATGCTCGGGCTTGTACTTCCAGATCAGGCCGCCCAGTTTGTCGGGGTCCAGATTGGGGATGATGATGACCTTCAGGCCCAGCACCAGCGGCAGGTGAACGCCGCAGGCATAACCGTAGGCAATGAAGGGGGGCATGATATTCATCAGGGACTGCCCCTTCCGGAAGAGGCTGTCATAGGCCGAGAACTGCTGGGCAATGGCGTTGAAGTTCCGGTCCGTGAGCAGGACGCCCTTGGGCGAACCGGTGGTGCCGCCGGTGTGGACCACCACGCAGGCGTGTTCCGGGTCATAAGGCTCGGCCGAGGTGCTGGCATCGGCCCCGCCGGCGATGAACTTCTTCCAGTACAGGACGTTGGAGTGATACCGGTTCCGGTCGGGGTTCGCGGCCTTGTAGCCGATGGCCAGCCCCAGCGGAAGGGAGTCCGCCGGGGAGAGTACCACGACCCGCTCCACGGTGGTGCGCTTGGCGGCCTGCTCGCAGCGGTCATACACCACGTTCAGGCAGATCAGCAGGCGGGAGCGGACCTCCTGGATGTAATCGTGGATGCCTTCGGGGCTGTACCGGGGATCCACCAGATTCAGGGTAGCACCGATCCGGTCGGCGGCATAGAAGGCGTAGATGACCTCCGGCGTCATCACGCTGACTACGGTGATGATATCGCCCTTCTTCACGCCGAGGGCGCGGAAGGCCGCGGCAGTCTTCTTGACGTTGACGATGAGGTCTGCATAGGTGAATTTCCGGCCGTAGTACTCCATGGCAGTGGACATCAGACGGTCCTTGTTCCGGGTCCGGACAAAGTCGAAGGCAGAGCATTCCGGCAGAGCCTGGTCGATGTACTTCTGGTCATAATATCTGAGCCAGGGACGCGCCTGTGAAGCATAAAGGGGATTGTTTTCAGTTGTCATAGAAATCCGATCCTTTGTCAAAAAATATACAATGTGCGCTGATGCTATTGTAGTAGAGCGTGCCGGAAAAGTCAAGAAACAAAGCGTGAAGATTGCAGAAGAAGCACGGAAAAAACTTACGTCTCCGCGAGCCAGTCCTTTGCCTCGGCGGCGCTGCACAGCACCCAGTGATCCGGCCGGAGTTCCCGCCACTGGGGCGCTTCGGCGGAATAATCGTGCATGGCAGGATCATAGACCAGCAGTTTCTTCTTCCGCTCCAGCCTGGGGTTGGGCATGGGGATGGCCGAAAGCAGGCTGCGGGTATAGGGGTGGATGGCGTGGGTCACCAGCTCCTCGGCGTTGGCCAGCTCCACGATATCGCCCTTGTGGATGACGGCGATGCGGTCGGAGATGTAGCGCATTACCGACAGGTCGTGGGCGATAAAGAGGTAGGTGATGCCGCGCTCCTTCTGCAGGTGGCGCAGCAGGTTGAGTACCTGGGCGCGGATGGACATATCTAGCGCGGAGATGGGCTCATCGGCAATGATGAACTCCGGCTCCACGATCAGGGCCCTGGCAATGCCGATGCGCTGGCGCTGGCCGCCGGAGAACTCGTGGGGGAACCGGGAGGCGAACTCCGGCAGCAGGCCAACGTCCAGCAGGGCCTGCCGCACCTTCTCCTCCCGCTGGGCAGCGGTCAGGTCGGGGCGGACGTTCTGCAGGCCCTCGCCCACGATGTAGCTGACCTTGGCCCGCTCGTTCAGGGAGGATTGGGGGTCCTGGAAGATCATCTGGATCTCCTTGATGATCTGCTGGTCCAGCGCCCGGGAGATCTTGCCGTTGATCTTCTGGCCTTTGTAGAGGACCTCGCCCCCGGAGGTGGGCAGGATGCGCATGATGGCCCGGCCGATGGTGGTCTTGCCCGAGCCGGACTCGCCCACCAGACCGAAGGTCTCGCCCTTGTAGATCTTGAAATTGGCCCGGTTCACAGCTCTGTAGGCCTTGCGGCCGGAACCGTAGGTCACCTCGAGGTCTTTGACCTCCAGCAGTACTTCACGTTCTTCAGGCATCCTGCATTCCCTCCTCTTTCAGCAGCTTCACGGCAGCGGGCGGCTCCACCTTCGGGGCTCTGGGGTCCAGCAGCCAGGTCTTGGCCTTGTGGGTGGGGCTGACCTCAAAATAGGGAGGACGCTTCACGAAATCGATCTTCAGGGCCTGGGGGTTGCGGGGCGCAAAGGCGTCGCCGCGGATCTCGGTGAACAGGTTCGGGGGTGTGCCCTGGATGTTGAACAGGTCCTCGCCCTTGATGCCCATCTGGGGCATACTGGACAGCAGCGCCCAGGTGTAGGGGTGGCGGGGGTCGTAGTAGATCTCATCCGAGGTGCCGATCTCTACGATGTCACCGGCGTACATGACGGCCACCCGGTCGGCGATGTTGGCCACGACGCCCAGGTCGTGGGTGATGAGGACGATGGTCAGGTTGTACTTGACCTGCATCTCCTTGAGCAGCTGCAGGATCTGGGCCTGAATGGTCACATCCAGCGCCGTGGTGGGTTCGTCGCAGATCAGGATCTGGGGGTTGCAGGCCACGGCAATGGCAATGACCACGCGCTGGCGCATACCGCCGGAGAACTCGTGGGGATACTGTTTGAACCGCACCTCGGGGTCAGTGATGCCCACGTCGCGCAGGTATTCCAGGGTCTTTTCCCTGGCGGCGGCCCCCTTGAGATGCTGATGCAGTTCCACGGCTTCCATGATCTGGTCGCCGATGGTCTTCAGCGGGTTCAGGCTGGTCATGGGGTCCTGCATGATCATGGCGATCTCGTGGCCCCGGACCCGGAGCCAGTCCTTCTCTTTCTTCAGGTCGGACAGGCGGATGGGCTTGCCGTCGTCGGCACCGAAGTAATCGATGGTGCCGGAGTCGATGGAGCCGTTGGCGTCCAGCAGGCCCATGAAGCTCTTGGTAAAAACGCTCTTGCCGGAACCGGACTCGCCCACGATGGCCAGCACTTCGCCGTGGTAGATGTCCAGGTCGATGCCCCGGATGGCGTGGAGTACCTTGCCCCGCAGGTTGAATTTGATGTTCAGGTCCCGGACCGAGAGGATCAGCTGATTCTTTTCCATCTTCTGTCCCTCCTTACTGCATGTGGTTCTTGGGATCGGCGGCGTCGGAGAAGGCGTTGCCGATCAGGTAGAACGCGATGGTGACAAAGCTCAGGATGATGGTGGGGTAGAGCAGCTGAT
The DNA here is from genome assembly GCA_934526125.1 of uncultured Faecalibacterium sp. Classification (GTDB taxonomy): domain Bacteria; phylum Bacillota; class Clostridia; order Oscillospirales; family Ruminococcaceae; genus Faecalibacterium. The sequence goes on from CAKSZU010000006.1 coordinate 23,710, forward strand.
ACCGCAGCCCGGCCTGCATCATGACCTTGCGGCCGTCGTTGATCAGGTTGCCCAGAGAGGGGGTCTCCACCGACAGGCCCAGGCCGATATAGGTGATGAACACCTCGCTGCCGATGGCGGCGGGGATGGTCAGGGCCATCCGCAGCATGATGACGGACACCAGATAGGGCAGCAGGTTCCGCACCACGATGCGGCGGGTGGGGGTGCCGATGCAGCGGGAAGCCACGTTGTAATCCCGGTCGCGGATGATGAGGATCTGGTTGCGGATGAACCGCGCCATGGCGATCCAGCCGGTGATGGACATGCCCAGGATCAGGGTCTTGATGCTGGGGGAGGCCACATAGGAGATGAGGATCAGGATGATGGTGGAGGGGATGTTATCGCAGATGTTGTACAGCTCGGTGAAGAGGAAGTCCAGCTGGCGGACATAGCCCCAGAGCACACCCACCGTGATGCCGACCACGGCTTCGATCAGCGCCACAAAGAAGGCGATGGTCAGGCTGGTGCGGGCACCGGCCCAGATGCGGGCCCACAGGTCCTGGCCGATGGCGTTGGAGCCCCAGATGAAGCCGTCCTGGCCGGGGGCGATGTTGCGGTACTGGATGCCGGTCACGGGGTCTACCTCGCAGAGGTTGGGGTCCACCTGACCGGGCAGGTACGGCTGCAGGAAGGCGAAGGCCACCACGGCCACCAGTGCGATGAGAAGGGCCACGGCGATCTTATTCTTGAAGAAGGCCCGGATGGTGCTGCCCCAGTAACTGTAATTGGAGTAGGCTGTGGCCTCGGCGCGGCTCTCGCTGAACCCGGCGGGGGTGAACAGCTCATCCTCGGGCAGGTCGGCCCAGGCCGCGGGGCCGTCCTTCTGCAGCTTGTTCAGCTCGTTCTCCAGAACGGCTGCTTTCTGATCTTTCATGTGGAACAGCATTATCGGCCACCTTCTTTCTTGCCAAAGCTGATGCGGGGATCGATGAGTACCATGAGCAGGTCGCCCAGGATCAGGCCGATGATGCCCACGCAGGCGTACAGCAGCACAATGCCCTGCACCATGGTGTTGTCGTGGCGCTGGACACAGGTGACCAGCAGGCCGCCCATGCCGGGGATGCTGTACAGGCTTTCGATGTAGATGGAGCCGACGACGGTGTTCAGGAACGCTGAGGGGATATACTGCACCAGCGGCACCATGGCGTTGCGGAAGATGTGGTGGAGGGCGATGTTGTTCTCGCTGACGCCCTTGGCCAGTGCCAGCCGGACGTAGTCCTTGTTGCTCTCGTCCACCATGTAGCGGCGCAGCCACATGGCGTAGAAGGCCACATTGCCCAGACTCATGGAGCAGACGGGCAGTACCCAGTACCGCCAGTCGGAGGCGTCGAACAGCAGGCCCACGCCCAGCGCGGTGGTGCCGTACATCTGGATGTACAGGTAGTACACGGCGGAAGGTACGGCCTGGATCAGCACGATGACGGCAGTGCCGATCTTATCGGGCCAGCGGTTCTTGAACCGCCCCATGAACAACCCCATCGGGATGCCGATCACAAGGCTCAGCAGCATGGCAAGGACACCCATCTGGATGGAGATGGGCAGCTTCTTGGCCAGGATGCCGGTGACCGAGGCGTTCACCTTATAAATATGGCTCACGCCCAGGTCGCCGTGGAGGGCGTTCCACCAGAACCGGCCGATCTGCACCGGCAGGGGGTCCAGCAGGCCCATGGACTGCAGACCCGCCTGGATCTGGGATTCGGTCATCTTTTCATAGTTTGCAAAGTAGCCTTCCACGGGCATCAGCCGCAGCAGACAGAATACGAGCGTCACAATGACGAACAGGGTCAGTATGGAACGCCCGATGCGTTTGGCCAGATATTTCAGCATATCTGTGCGCACCCCTCTTTCGTTTATGATCCACCCCCGTGCCGGAAAAAGCACAACGGATAGGAATAGAATACATCAAAATTACACTTTTGGAAAGTGATTTGCCCGGATTTTGAAAAATCTTTTTGCGAAAGCGGTCTGCACGGGGCGGATCGCTTTACGAAAAAAGCCCTTCCCGCCGGTACAGGGCGGAAAGGGCAAGGCTCAGGAATGGCTGCGGCGGGCCAGGATCTCGTCCAGGATGGCATCGGCCACATCGGCCTTGCTCATCAGGGGCAGCTCCCGGGTGCCGTCGGCGGTGATGAAGGTGACCACATTGGTGTCCACCCCGAAACCGGCTCCGGCGACTTTCAGGTTGTTGGCCACCACCATGTCCAGATTTTTCCGGGTCAGCTTGGCGGAAGAGTTTTCCACCATATCCCGGGTCTCCATGGAAAAACCGCAGAGGAACTGGTTCGTCTTGCGGGGGCCGATGGTGCCGAGGATGTCGGCGGTGCGCTCCACCGGGATGGAGAGGTCGCCTTCCTTCTTCTTGATCTTGTCATCGGCCACGGTGGCGGGGCGGTAGTCGGCCACGGCAGCAGCCATCACCAGCACGTCCATGGTGTCGAAGCGGCTGGTGACCGCTTCGTACATCTCCTGCGCCGTGGTGATGGGCACATCCTGGGTGAACTTCACCGGGGCAAGGCTGGTGGGGCCGTGGATGAGGGTGACCTCGGCCCCCCGCATGGCGGCAGCCCGGGCCACGGCGTAGCCCATCTTGCCGGTGGAGTGGTTGGTGATGTACCGCACCGGGTCCAGCGGCTCCTGGGTGGGGCCGGCGGTGACGGCGATCCGGAGCCCGGCCAGATCCTTGGGGCGGGCGACGGTGTGGAGGATGTACTCGAGCAGCACGTCCTCTTTGGGCAGACGGCCGCTGCCCACATCCTTGCAGGCCAGCACACCGCTCTCGGAGGGGATCACCGTGAAGCCGTAGTGTTCCAGCGTTTTCAGGTTGTCCTGGGTGATGGGGTTCTCCAGCATCCCGGTGTTCATGGCCGGGCTCACCAGCTTGGGGCACTTTGCCGCCAGCACCACGGTGGTCAGCATATCGTCTGCGATGCCGTGGGCCATCTTGGCGATGACATTGGCGGTGGCGGGGGCCACCAGGATCACATCGGCCTTTTTGGCCAGGGAAATGTGGGTGACCTCGAATTTGAAGTCCCGGTCAAAGGTGTCCACCATGCACTTGTGGCCGGTCAGGGTCTCGAACGTGAGGGGAGTGATGAACTGGGTGGCGTTCCGGGTCATGATGACCTCTACGTCGGCCCCCAGCTTGCGCAGTGCGCTGGCTACGTTTGCCATTTTATAGGCGGCAATGCCGCCGGTGACGCCCAGAAGGACGCATTTGCCTTGCAGATCCATCCAAAAAACCTCCTGATCTACGGGTTTGGTGGTTCTAGTATAAACCAAAACCGCCGCCAGCACAATAAAATCTTTCGGATGGGGTTGTATCCGAAGGAAAAATGCGGTAAAATAACTTGACTCAAAAAAGAAACCTCGCTGAGAAAGGTTCAGATATGATCTTAGCCATTGATATAGGCAACACCACCGTCGCGCTGGGCGGCATCAAGGACGGACGTGTATGCTTTGTGGCCCACATGGATACGGTGCGCAGCCGCACCGCGGCGGAGTACCGCGCCGAAATGGAACGGGTATTCTCCCACCGCCGTCATCCGGAAAAGCCCATCCGGTTCGAGGGGGCGGTGCTGACCAGTGTTGTGCCCCAGATCACCGGGGCCTTGGCGGAATGCGCCCGCCACTACACCGGCAAAAAGCCGGTCATCGTGTCGCCTGAGATCCGCACCGGCCTGACCATGGGGGTGCCGGACCCTCATGCCGTGGGCAAGGATCGGCTGGTGGATGCTGCCTACGCGGCGGCCAATTTCCCCCTGCCCGTGATCACGGTGGATCTTGGCACGGCCACTACCTTTAATGTAGTGGATGAGAACCGGGTGTTCCGGGGCGGCGTGATCTGCCCCGGGCTTTCCACCGGGCTGCGGGCCCTGGGCGACCGCTGCGCCCAGCTGCCCCAGGTGCGGCTGGCATCCCCCAAAAGCGCCATCGGGGTCAATACCGAGAGTTGTATGCTGTCGGGCTCGGTGCTGGGCACGGCCGTGCTGCTGGATGGCATCACCCAGCGCATCGAGGAAGAGCTGGGCCGCCCGGCCACGCTGGTGGTCACCGGGGGCCTGGCCAAGTATGTGACGCCGCTGTGCCGTCACCCGCTGACCTATGACCCCGAGCTGCTGATGAAAGGCCTGGCGATGCTGTATCAGCTCAACGCCTCCCAGCAGCACCATACCCCGGGCCAGAAGCGACGGAATCCCAATTTCCGCCGGGGGCACCGTCCGCATCCCCTGCGCAGGGAGCGGCGGGAGGATGGGCCCAAAGCGGACTGATCCAAAGACAGGATGGAGAGAGATATGAAACTAGGAGTTCTGGGCACGGGCATGATCGTGCGGGAATTTCTGCCCTGGCTGGCCGGGGAGGACTGCCCTTTTACGGTGGAGGCCATCTGCAGCACCCCCCGCAGTGAGCCGGTGGCGGCGGAGATGTGCAGCCAGTACGGCATCCCCCGGCACACCACCAATTATTTTGAACTGCTGCAGTGGGTGGACGTGGTCTATCTGGCTGTGCCCAACCTGCAGCACTACCGCTATGCAAAAGTCGCGCTGGAAGCGGGGAAGCATGTCATCGTGGAAAAGCCCATGGCCTGCACCGCTGCCCAGACGGAGGAGCTGGCCGGGCTGGCCCGCCGCAAAAAGGTATTCCTCTTTGAGGCCATGACCACCCAGTATCAGGAAAATTACAACAAGATCCGGGAGCTGCTGCCCCGCATCGGCCCCGTGAAGCTGGTACAGTGCAATTTCAGCCAGTATTCCAGCCGGTACGATGCGTTCTGCGCCGGGGAGACGCCGACCTCCTTTGACCCGGCCTGCGCCGGCGGTGCGCTGATGGACCTGAACGTCTACAACATCAGCTACATCGTGGGGCTCTTCGGGGAACCCAATCAGGTGCAGTACCTCGCCAACATTGAGCGGGGCATCGACACCAGCGGCATCCTGGCTATGGAGTACAACAGCTTCAAGGCCGTCAGCATGGCCGCCAAGGACTGCGGTGCCCCGGCCCGGTATGTCATCCAGGGCACAAAGGGCTACCTGCTCCAGAAATCCACCGCCAACTGGTGCGGAGGGCTGACCCTTCACCCCAATCAGGGGAAGGAAGAACACTACAACCTCAGCGGCGGCAAGCCCCGGCAGGCGGCGGAGTTCCACGCCTTTGCCCGGGCCATTGAGGGCGGCGACCAGGAGCTGTGCAGCCGGATGCTGGATACCTCCGTGGCCGTCAGCCGGGTGCTGACCGTGGCCCGGCGGAGCGCGGGCATCCGCTTCCCGTGTGATAAATGATAGACAGGAGGCCCGGGAGGGCAGCCTTGTTTATAGATTCCCTGACAGAACCATGGAAACCAGATTTGCGCCGTATCCGACACATAGGGCGGAACGGCAGCAGGAGGAAAAATCGAATATGAAACACAACGATCTTCGTACGCTTACCCGGCTGGCACTGCTGGTCGCCATCGAGCTGGTCATGAAGGCCATCGGCCTGGGCAGTGTGCCCATGGGCCCGCTTTACATGAGCTTCCTGACGCTCCCCATTGCGGTGGGTGCCATCACCATGGGCCCGGCGGCCGGTGCCGTTCTGGGCGGCGTGTTCGGCGCAGTGAGCTTCTATGACGCCATCACCGGCGCTTCCGCCATGACCGGCGCCCTGTTCCAGGTGAGCCCTGTCAATACCTTCATCCTCTGTGTGGGTATGCGGGTCCTCATGGGCCTGTGTGTGGGCCTGATCTTCAGCGGCCTGAGCAAGCTGGACAAGAGCCGCACCTGGAGCTACATCGTCAGCGCCATGTGCGCCCCGGCCCTGAACACCCTGTTCTTCATGGGCTACATCGTGCTGGCCTTCTACGGCTGCGATTACATCCAGAACTTGGTGTCCGTCAAGGGTGCAGCCAACCCCCTGATGTTCGTCGTCCTGCTCGTGGGTGTGCAGGGTGTCATGGAGTTTTTGGTCTCCGGCATTCTGGGAGGCATCGTGGCCCGGGCAGTCCACAAGTTCCTGAAGTAAATCCCCCGCGCTCCGTGTCAGGGAAGCGCTGAGGGTTCAGACAAGACAAATAAAAAACGCTGCATCTCCGGCGCGTTGCCGTGCGGAGATGCAGCGTTTTCTGACTTTTGTACGGTTACTGTTTGCGGGCAAACACGATGCCGATGGTGCCGGGGCCGGAGTAGCCGCCGATGGTGGTGCCGATGTCGGTCTCGTAGACGTTCTCGAAGCCGCCGTACTGACGCAGGCCGGCCTTGATGGCCTCCATACAGCCGGGTTTTGCCTGGGTGGAGGAGATGAAGGCCATGCTGCGGTCAATGTCGTCCCGGCCGGACAGCTGGTCGGTGATGTACTTGCCGACGCAGATGGGCAGGCTGCCGCGGTACTTGCGCACCACCTTCAGCTCCCCATCGATGACGGCGAGGCTGGGCTTGATGCCCAGGAGGTTCGCCCCGAAGGCCAGCACACCGGAGCAGCGGCCGCTCTTGGCCATGTAGTCCAGCTGGTTGAGTACGAAGCTCAGCTCCACCCGTTTGGCAAGGCTTTGGAGCCGCAGGGCGATGTTTTTGGGCGGCAGACCGTCGGCGGCCCAGCGGGCGGCCTGAAGCACCAGATAGCCCTGCCCGGTGCAGATATTCTCGCTGTCCACCACGTAGACGTTCTCATACTCCTGCGCGGCCAGACGGGCGTTCTGGAAGCAGGAGGAGAACTTGGAGCCGACGGTGATGTGGATCACGGCATCGTATTCTGCGGCAAAGGGAGCGAAGAAATCGGTATATTCCACCAGATTGGGGGCGGCGGATTTGGGCATCTTGCCACCGTTCTGGGCGTGGGCGAACACGTCGGCGGGGTGGATGGTGACACCGTCGAGATAGCTTTCGTCCCCCATGAGGATGTGCATGGGGATCAGGGAGATGTTCCACTGCGCGAGCAGTGCGGCAGACAGGTCACAGGTGCTGTCTGCGGTGATCTTGATGTTCAAATTCAGATTCCTCTTTTCCGGCCGCAGGTGCGGCGATCCTTCAAAATTTGTAACTATCATATCACAAAAAGCTCAAAATTGTTAGCTACCCGCCTGGGCAAAAATGTAAATCTTTTATGAAGTGCGCAAAGAGCCCGAAATTTCATGGTCTTTGTGTACAATTGTCACAAAAAATCGGCGCTGTTTATGGTTCTTTCCGAAAATTCGTTCGGAACTGTTTATTTTGGCCGCCAAAAATTATATAATAAGTAGTACCCAAAAGTTAAGATGGAATCGGTCTGCGCTGCGGCCGTTGATTTATTGGAGGTTTGCCTTTATGTTCGTTACTGATTACACCAAGCATCTGCTGGATAACGTGAAAAAGATCCACTTCATCGGCTGCGGCGGAAGCGGAATGTATCCGCTGATCCAGATCCTCTCCGCCAAGGGCTATGACATCTCCGGCAGCGATGTGCTGGATGGCAGCATCATCCGCTCCGAGCGGGAGATGGGCGTCAAGGTCAGCCTGGGCCACAACGCCGACAACATCATCGGCGCGGATCTGGTGGTCTACTCTGCTGCCATCGCCAAGGACAACGTGGAGCTGAACGCCGCCGCGTCCTACGGCATCCCCACGGTGGAGCGCAGCGTCCTGCTGGGCTATGTGGGCCGCCTGTACAAGGACAGCATCTGCGTGTCCGGCACCCACGGCAAGACCACGACGACTTCCATGATCACCACCGCGCTGGAACTGGCCGGCCGGGATCCCTCCGCCGTCATCGGCGGCAAGCTGCCCCTCATCGGCGGCTACGGCAAGGCAGGCAAGGGCGATGACATCGTCATCGAGGCCTGCGAGTTCTCCGAGACCTTCCTGAAGCTGACCCCGTATCTGTCGGTGGTGCTGAACATCGACAACGATCATCTGGACTACTACGGCAGCATGGGCGAGCTGAAGTTCGCCTTCAAGCGTTTCGCCCTCATGACCCAGTTCATGATCTTCGCCAACGCCGACGACAAGAACACCATGGATGTTATGTACACGCTGGACCGCCGTGTGCGCACCTTCGGCATCGAGAACGACGGTGACTACCGCGCCGTCAATGTGCAGGAATACAAGCCCGGCTTCTTTGAGTTCGACCTCAAGGAGTGGGGCAAGGTCACCGGCCACATCCGTCTGGCTGTGCCCGGCCGCCACAATGTCTATAATGCGCTGGCCATGTGCGCAGTCTGCCGCTTTGCGGGCCTGACCGTGGAGCAGTGCGCCGAGGCTGCCCTGAACTTCAAGGGTGCCGGCCGCCGCTTTGAGATCTACGGCGAGTGCAACGGCGCAGTTGTGGTGGACGACTATGCACACCACCCCACTGAGATCCGCGCGACCCTGAACACCGCCCGCGAGCTGGGCTATAAGCGCCTTATCGCAGTCCACCAGCCGTTTACATACAGCCGCACCAAGATGCTGTTCAACGACTTTGTGGACGTGTTCAAGATCCCGGATATCACGGTGCTGACCCCCATCATGGGCAGCCGCGAGCCCAACGACCCCAGCATCACCAGCGCCAAGCTGGCTGCCCAGATCCCCGGCTCCGTGCTGGTGAACAGCCTGGAAGAGGCTGCCGACTGGGTCAGGCAGAATGCCCGGGAGGGCGATCTGGTCATCACCCTGGGCTGCGGTGACATCTACAAGGCCAGCAAGATGATGGTGGCCAAGGACTGATCCGGAACCCAAAATCAAAACAAACAAAAGGGCCGCTGCAAGGCTCCCGCTCCTGTAGGTGCAGGGGAGAGAATGCAGCGGCCCGTTCTGCTTTCTGGTTGTGATTCGGACTTTTCCGCTATAAGAGCAACTGCGGCAACATGACCGCCGCCACCGCACCCTATGCCATCGAGATGGGGCTGTTGCACATGCTTTTGTCTTGGACATTGATACTGCTTGATTCTTACGCCTATTCGTACAAAAAAAGGGGCTGTCGCATGTGCAACAGCCCCTTTTTGTTCCGGGGACAGGGTCAGCTCATGTTGGCGAACCGGTCAATGGCGGTGGTGAAGTTCTGGACGGCTTCGTCGGCGTTGCCGTCCTCAATGCCCTCCTGGACACAGCGGCGGATATGTTCCTCCAGAACGACCTGACCGCACTTGTGCAGGGCGGATTTTGCGGCGTGGATCTGGGAGAGAAGATCCTCGCTGGAGATCTCTTTCCCTTCCGTGACGGCCCGGTCGATGGCCTGGACCTGGCCGACGATCTTTCTCAGGCGGCGATGCAGATTGGCTGCTTCCGAATTGTCCATCATACTGTTACCTCTGCTCTCTGTATTTTACCCGCGGGGGTATTTGTGCCCATTGTACGCGGAACCGGCAGAAAAGTCAAGCTGAACCGAAAATTTCCGGCCGGATCACTGCTCGCCCGGATGCTCCTTGCGCCAGGCGAGATAATCCTCCAGGATCACGGAGGCGCTGACCGAGTCCAGGATCTCTTTCCGGTCCCGGCCGAAGGTGCCGCACTCGTCCAGAATGTCGGCGGCGGCGCAGGTGGTCTGGCGCTCGTCCCACATCCGGACGGGCAGGCCGCTCCAGATCTGGACCGTTTTGGCCAGCTTCCGGCTCTTCAGGGCGCGCTCGCCCTCGGTGCCGTCCATATTCAGGGGCAGACCGATGATGATGAGCTCGGCCCCCTGGGCCTTAGCGGCCTCGCAGACCTTTGCGGCCACCTTGGGGCGGCTCTTTTCGGTGATCTGGGGCTTGATGGGGGTGGTCAGGAACTCGGTGGGGTCGCACACGGCAAGACCGGTGCGGCTGTCGCCGTAGTCCACGGCTAAAATCTTCATAGGGGCAGTTCCCCTCCTCTCGGCGTTTTCCCCAGTGTACCACAGAATAGATTTTTGTTCAATTTTGCGGTACAATAGAACAGACCGAAATTTTTCAGGCTGCGGCAGAGAAGGGGAAAAGACTTATGTTACATCTGGTTCTGGGAGGCTCCGGCAGCGGCAAGACGACGCTGCTCTACCGGCGGATCTGCGCCCGCGCACAGCAGGGAGAAAAGAGCATCCTGATCGTGCCGGAGCAGTTCACCTCCAGCACGGAGGGCCGCATCTACCGGGAGCTGGGAGATGCACAATCGGGCATGGTGGAGAGTTTCTCCTTTTCCAGTCTTGCCGAAAAGATCCTCTCGACGGAGGGCGGCGCGGCGGTCCAGACCCTGTCGGATGCGGGCCGGGCCGTGCTGGTGCGCCGTGCGCTGGGGGAGCTGCAGGACAATGTCCGCTATTACTACCGGCACCGGCGCAGTGCGGCCTTCTGCCAGATGGCGGCCCAGACGATCGATGAACTGAAGAGCGCCGGTCTTTCGGGGCAGCAGCTGGCCGAACTGGCAAAGGGCTGCGGGGCCGAGAGCGGGAAGCTGGAAGAACTGGCCCTGATCTTTCAGGGCTACGAGACCCTGCTGGCCCGCAGCGGCATGGACCCCTCCGACCGGCTGGAGCTGGCCGGGGCACGGCTGGAAGAGGCTCTGGCCCGGGGCACCCTGCCGGAATTCCTGCGGGACCGGGAAGTCTTCATTGATGAGTTCGATACCTTCAACGCCCCCAAGAAGCGGCTTTTAGGGGCGATGCTGGCGGCCCTGCCCGGCGTCACCGTGGCCCTGTGCGACGACGGCACCCCGCTTCTGCCCGGGGACCTGAGCCTTTTCTCCGGGGCCAAGCAGGTGGCTGCCCAGCTGCGGCAGCTGGCCCGGAAGAACGGCGCAGAGGTGGCGGCCCCCGAGCTGCTGCGGCGGGATCTCCGCCACCGGGACGCCCCCGGCCTTGCTGCGGTGGCCGAGCTGCTGGAAACCGGACGCTGCGACCCGGACACCCCTGCCGGGGAGGTGCGGCTCTTTGCTGCGCCCAGCCGGGAGGAGGAAGCCCGCGCCGCCGCCGGTGCCATCCGGCGGCTGATGCGCCAGGGCGTGCGGTGCAGTCAGATCGCCGTGGTCTGCCGCGATATCGCAAAATACCGGGCGGCGGTCCGGTACGAGTTCCGGATGGCGGAGATCCCCCTCTACTGCGACGAGCCCACCACCCCGGAGTTCAGCGCCCCGGCCACGGCGGTGCGCGCCCTGCTGGAGATCGCCCGGGGAGCCGACCTGACCGAAAACCTGACCACCCTTGCCAAAACGGGGCTGTGCGCCCTGCAGGAAGAACAGGTCTGCGCGCTGGAAAATTATGCCTACACCTGGGCCCCCACGGCGGCGGCCTGGCGGGAGAAATTCGAGCGCAGCCCCCGGGGCTTCGGCGAGCAGGAAATGACCGAAGAGGACCTGCGCAACCGGGACATGGCCGAGCAGGCCCGCGCCCTGCTGGTAGGGGCTGTGGATGCTCTGCGGGAAAAGGTGAAGAGCGCCAACGCCGAGGCCATCAGCCGGGCGCTGTATTTCTGCCTGAAAACGCTGGGAGCCGAGGAACAGCAGGCGGCGCAGGTGGAAGCCATCCGCTCGGCCCGGGGCATTCCGGCGGCGGAGGAAGCCGCCCGGGAGTGGAACGTGGTCATGGAGCTGCTGCACGAGATGGCCCGCCTGCTGGGCGAGCAGACCGTGACCGTGGCCGAATACGAGGACCTGTTCGGGCTGCTGCTGCGCTCCTCCGACCTGGGGCACATCCCCCAGACACTGGATGCCGTGGTGCTGGCCAGCGCAGGCAAGATGCGTCTGGACGCCCCGGACTATGTGTTCGTGCTGGGGCTGGCCGAAGGGGAGTTCCCGGCGGCCCCGGGGGAGACGGGTCTGCTGACCCATGCGGACCGGGATGCCCTGATGGCGCAGGAGATCGACCTGCCTGACTGCTTCGAGAACCGGGTGGTGCGGGAGCAGGTCTGCTTCTACAAGGCCCTGACGGCCCCGGCAAAGGGGCTGTGGCTCAGCTGGCCCAAGGGACAGGGTCTGACCCTCTGCGCGGCGCTGGAGCCCGTTGTGGAGGCGCTGGACCCCGCAGAGCCGGAGCTTGCCCTGACCGACCTTGCCTCCACCCCGGAGGACGCGCTGGACTGTCTGGGCGGGGGCTGGCCCCTGACCGACACCGAGCGGGCCAGCCTGACGGCGGCCCTGCAGGCCCCGGGCGGCGAAGAGCCCCAGGGCCTTGCCCTGCTGCGCCGGATGGCAGACACGGCCCCCCGGCAGGTGCATGACCTGCCGGCGCTGGAAGCGCTGCTGGGGCGGCGGCTGCGGATCTCGCCCAGCCAGCTGGAAAAATACTATACCTGCCGCTACGGTTATTTCCTGCAGTATGTGCTGGGGCTGAAACCCCGGAAGCGGGCGGAGCTTTCGGCGGACCAGAGCGGCACCCTGATGCACTGGGTGCTGCAGATGGCGCTGGAACCGAACCCCGGGCCGGACAACCCCATGGCGGCCCTGGCTCCCTTTGCGGAGCTGGACGATGCGGCCATGGCAGACCTTGCCGCCCTGCTGGTGGAGGAGTATGCCCGGCGGTATCTGCCGGAGGATACGGCCCGCTTTGCCTATCTGCTCTCCCGCCTGAAGAAGAGCATGGCGGGCTTGCTGTGCTACCTGCGGGACGAGCAGCGGCAGTCCAGTTTCCGCCCGGTGGCCTGCGAGCTGCAGATCGGCCGGGGCGAGGACGCAGTGCCGCCCCAGGTCTACCGGCTCTCCGACGGGCGCACTGTCCAGCTGGTGGGCACGGTGGACCGCGCCGACGAGTGGATCGAAGAGGACGGCACCCGCTGGGTGCGCGTGGTGGACTACAAGACCGGTTCGAAGAAACTGGACCTGAAGGAGGTCTACTGCGGGCTGGACTGCCAGATGCTGCTGTACCTGTTCAGCCTGACCCGGGACGCCAGCGGCCGCTTTACCGGCGCGGAACCGGCGGGTGTGCTGTATCTGCTGGCCGACCCTGCCCCCGAGACCACCGACCGCACCCGGGCAGCCCGGAGCGTGGAATACCGGATCGACGGTCTGGTGCGGGACGAGCAGAAGCTGTTCGATGCCATGGATGCCGACGAGACCGGGCGCTATCTGCCCTTTGGCTACCGGAACGGCAAACCCAGCCCCTACCAGAAGGACAAGCGGGCGGACGCCGCCAAGCTGGACCGCATCCGGCTGCATCTGGATGATCTGGTGACCCAGATGGGCCGGCAGCTCTATGACGGCCGGATCGATGCCGAGCCGCTGGTGACGAGCAAAAGCCCCTGCCGGTGGTGCGATTACGGCTTTGTCTGCTGCCACGAGGACGGGATCGGCGAGCGGGCGCTGGATGCACCCGACAAGCCCTTTGAGCTGCCCGAGACAGAGGATGGAGAGGAGAACAGCCATGAGTGAACCCAAATGGACCCCGGCCCAGCAGGCCGCCATCGAGGACCGGGGCGGTGCGCTGCTGGTGAGCGCGGCGGCGGGCAGCGGCAAGACGGCCGTCCTGACCGAGCGGGCCGTCCGCCTCATCACCGACCCGGAGCATCCCGTGGATGCCGACCGGCTGCTCATCGTCACCTTTACCAATGCGGCGGCCGCCGAGCTGCGGGCCCGCATCGGGCAGGCTCTGCTCCGCCGCAGTCAGGCAGAGCCGGGCAACGGGACCCTCCGCCGCCAGCGGATGCTGCTGCAGCGGGCTCCCATCTGCACCATCGATGCATTCTGTCTGGACCTGCTGCGCAAGCATTTCCAGGCGCTGGACATCCCGCCGGACTTCGCCCCGGCCGACCCCGGCAGCGTGGAGCTGCTGCGGAGCGCCGCCCTCAGCGAGACGCTGGAAAAAGCCTATCAGGACCCGGATTTCTGCGCCTTTGCCGATCTCTACGGCAAGGGCCGCACCGACAGTGCGGCGGGCCAGACGATCCTGCAGGTCTATGATTTTCTCCGGGCGCTGCCGGATTACGACCGGAAGCTGGATGAGTTCCTGGCCCCGTGGCAGCAGGAGAACAGCTTTGCGGTGTCCTGCTGGCGGGAGCTGCTGCTGAAGGAAGCAGTCCGCTGCGCCCGGGCCGCCGGGGAGCTGTTCCGGGCCGCCCTGAACGACTGCCCGGGGGACTGCGAACAGGAGCTGGAGGACGCCGAGGGCCGCAAGACCCCCGCCGCCCGGGAAAAGGCCCGCGCCGCCGTCCTGGACAAATACGCCGAGGCCCAGGACCGGCTGGAAGCCGGGGCCGAACTGCTGGATCGTGTGGCGCAGCTGGCCGAAGAGGGCGCGTGGGACGCGCTCTACGATAAACTGACGCCCTATGTGCTGGGGATGGAGGACGCCCCCGGCCTGAAAGGCATGAAACGACACCTGAAAGGGGACCGCAAGGTCGCTATCAAGACCCGCGCCGCCGAGGCAGCGGAGCTGTTCCTGCACATCACCGAGCTGATCGCCTGCAGCGAGGAGGAAGCGGAGGCGGACCGCCGGACGGCAGAACCCTGCCTGCGGGCCCTGTTTGCCGCCGTGCGGGATTTCGATGCAAGGTTCTCGGCAAAGAAGCGGGACCGGAAACTGCTGGAATTCAGCGACTTTGAGCATCAGGCCCTGCGGCTGCTGCGGGATGCCGAGGGCAGGCCGACCGAGCTGTGCGGCGTGATCCGGCAGAGCTACGCTGCCGTCATGGTGGACGAGTATCAGGACACCAACGCCCTGCAGGACGCCCTCTACCGCTGCCTTGCCGATCCGGCGGGGGATGACCTGTTCCTGGTGGGCGACCTGAAGCAGAGCATCTACCGCTTCCGGCAGGCCGACCCCAGCATCTTCCGGGCCAAACTGGACTCCTGGCCCCTGCTGCCGGGGGGCACAGCCCGGCCCCGCCCCCCGGAGGGGCAGCCCGGCACCGATGCCATGCTGGCGCTGGACGCGAACTTCCGCTCGGCACCCCAGGTGGTGGAGGGGGTCAACTTTCTGTTTGAACAGCTCATGACGCCGGAGCTGGGCGATACCGCCTACGGCGACGGCCAGCGGCTGATCTGCGGTGCCCCCGGGGAATATGCCGGCAGTGTGGAGGCCCATTTCCTGCCGGACGATGAGGCGGAGACCGACGCCGACTGGATCGCCCGGCGGATCGGGGAGCTGGTGGCATCCGGCGAACCGGTGCGGGACGGTGCATCCACCCGCCCGGTGCAGTATGAGGACTGCTGCATCCTGCTCTCGGCCCGGGCCAATTTCCCGGCCTACGAGGAAGCACTGACAGCCCGGGGCATCCCGGTCTATGCCGATGCCCGGGAGAACCTGCTGGAAGCGCCCCACATCCGCCCCCTGATCGCCCTGCTGTGGGTCATCGACAACCCGGCGCAGGATATCTATCTGGCAGCCGCTATGCTGGGCCCGCTGTTCGGCTTTACGGACGATGATCTGGTCCGGCTGCGGGCCAGGGCCGAGGAGATCCGGAAACAGCAGGAGACGCCGGACAAACACCGGATCAGCCTGTACGGGGCTCTGCTGCTCACCGTCAACAGCGGCGAGGAGGGACCTTTTCCCGAAAAGGTCCGGGCCTTCTACACCCGGCTCACCGCGCTGCGGCGGCTGGCCCGCAGCGCCCCCGCCGACCAGCTGCTGGAGGAGATCTTTGCCTCCACCGGCTATCTGGCGGCGCTGGGCGTTATGGAAAACGGAACCCGCCGCCGGGAGGATGCCCGCCGGTTCGCGGCCTTCTGCGCCGGGGCCGGGTCCGGCGGCATCTCGGCGCTGGTGCGGGCCATCGATGCGGCGGCGCAGGCAGGCTCCACCGGGCAGGAAGCGGCCCCGGGCGGTTCCCGTCCGGGGTGCGTCACCATCATGACCATCCACCGCTCCAAGGGGCTGCAGTTCCCGGTGGTGTTCCTGGCCAATACGGGCCGCCGGTTCAACGCGGCGGACACCCGCCAGCCGGTGCTGCTCCACCGGGAGTACGGCGCGGGCCTGCGGCTGCGCCCCGGGGACGGCGGCGGGGCCTACAAGACCGCTGCCTACACGGCCCTGTCGGACGTCCACGCCGCTGAACTGCGCAGCGAACAGATGCGGCTGCTCTATGTGGCCCTGACCCGGGCGCAGGACAAGCTGATCCTGACCATCCCGCTGGGCATCACCAAGAGCGGAAACCCCTTTGCGAAGGCAGCGGCCTTTCTGGAAGCCGGGGCGGGCAGCACCCTCCACCGGCAGGCGGGCAGCTTTGCCGACTGGCTCCGGGCGGCGCTTCTGGTCCATCCGGACGGCGGCCCTCTGCGCACGCTGGCGGAGGATCTGGAACTGCCCTTTGAGGATACCCGGAGCCGCCTGACCCTGACCGTGCCCGAACTTCTGCCGGAAGAGCCGGAGACCCCGGAAGAGGAAGCGGAGGAGATACCGGAGCCTCAGGCCGACCCGGAACTCACCGAGACGCTGCGGCAGGGCTTTGGGTGGAAGTACCCGGCGGCCGCGCTGGCGCAGGTGCCTGCTAAAGTCAGCGTGACCGGCATCGTCCACAAGGCAGAGCAGACCACGCTGGAACGTCCGGGTTTTCTGGCAAAGGATGGCCTGACCGCCGCCGAGATGGGCACGGCTCTCCACGCTTTTCTGGAACACGCCGATTTTACGGCCCTTGCCGCCGCCCGGACCGCCGGGACGCTGGAAACAGCCATCCCCGCCGAGCGGGACCGGCAGGTGGAAGCCCGGCTGACGGCACCGGAGATCGCCGCCCGGCTGGACGCAGGCCGCATCCGCCGCTTTGCGGAAAGCGAAGCCTTCGACCGCATCTGCGCCGCCGACACGGTGCTGCGGGAGCTGGACTTCATCACCGCCCTGCCCGCGGCAGAGGTGCTGGCGGCGCAGGGAACGCCTCCGGCAGGGGATGCGGAAGTGGCGCAGGCAAAGGTCCTGGTGCAGGGCATCGCGGACCTGGTGCTGGTGTTCCCGGATCATCTGGAACTGCTGGACTACAAGACCGACCGCCGCAAGTCGGAGGCCGATTTCCGCACGGCCTACCGGGCGCAGCTGGAACTCTATGCCCTTGCCATCGGCAAGCGGTTCGCCCCGAAACCGGTGACTTACCGGGCCGTCTACTCGCTGGAGCTGGGGAAGCTGATCGAGATGTGAGGAAAGGCTCATATTTTTCCTGTGAATCGCATAAAAGTGCTTGACAGGGCTTGCAGGGTGTGGTAAAATGACCGGGTAAAGAAAGCAGCTACGGCCTGTGCCGCGCTCGCCTTGTGGGGCCAGAATCCCCGGGCTATACTCAGAACCGATCCGTTCTTTGAGTGGATCACGATTTTGTGTGAATTCTGCGCGGCTGTCCTGAAAAAGGGCGGCCGCGTTTTCTATGCCAAATATTGCAACACTATGGATTATTGTTTGGAGGTGCATTCATTATCGCTACCGCTGGAAAGTCGAAGGAACTGGAGATCAACGGCCAGATCCGTGATCGTGAGGTTCGCCTGATCGGTGCTGACGGCGAGCAGAAGGGCGTTGTGTCCATTCAGGTGGCCATGCGCGCTGCAGAAGAAGCCGGGCTCGATCTGGTAAAGATCGCACCGCAGGCTGTGCCGCCTGTGTGCAAGGTGCTGGACTACGGCAAATACCGTTTTGAACAGCAGAAGAAGGAGAAGGAAGCCAAGAAGAACCAGAAAGTGGTCGAAGTCAAGGAGACCCGCCTTTCTCTCAATATTGACACCAACGACTTCAACACCAAGCTCAACCAGACGGCCAAGTTCCTGGCTGCCGGGCATAAGGTGAAGGCTTCGATCCGCTTCCGCGGCCGTGAGATGGCGCACAGTGCTCTGGGTGCCGATGTGCTGAAACGCTTTGCCGAGGCTCTGCCCCAGGCAAGCATGGATAAGCCGCCGGTGCTTGAGGGCCGCACGATGTCCATTCTGCTGATCCCGAAACCCAATAAGGA